>PWGR01000023.1 GCA_003554565.1 Clostridia bacterium | reverse complement strand
CCGTCCCTGCCCGGATGTGATCGGTCTCCTCATGAACATTTCCTGAGCGATTCGAGCAAAAGAGAAGGAGGTTCGCCCGGCCCGGTGGAAATAGATGATAGGTTGACATCGACCGGCGGTGCAAAGAGAACATCTCAGGAAAGGATGATTCAGATGTTGGCGGGGATCTACGCTCCCATACCTACACCCTTCGACAGCGCGGGTGAAATCCTCGAGGACAAATTGGTGGAAAACGTCCAGCGGTGGGCAAATACTGATTTGACCGGCCTCGTGGTTCTGGGTTCCAATGGGGAATTCGTTTTCCTCTCTCCCGAAGAAAAAGTTCGCGTCCTGGAGGTGGTGCGGGAGGCTCTCCCGTCCGACCGGCCAGTGATAGCCGGAACCGGCTGCGAGTCCACCCGCAACACCATCGAACTCACCTGCGCAGCGGCTGAAGCCGGGAGTGCAGCAGCCCTGGTCATCACCCCACACTTTTTCGGTGGGGGAATGACGGCGGAACGCCTGCACACCCACTACACAGAAGTGGCCGATGCTTCTCCCATTCCCATCATGCTGTACAACATGCCCCGCAACACCGGCCTGAGCATGCCCGTCAGCCTGATAAGCGACCTGGCACAACACGAAAACATAATCGGGATCAAGGACAGCGGCGGTAACATCGCCCAGATTTCACAAATGGTGCGCGACACCCCGGACGATTTCGCAGTGTTCGCCGGCTCGGGGAGCTTCCTCCTCCCTGCCTTATACATGGGAGCAACCGGCGGTACCCTGGCAGTGGCCAATGTGGTACCCAATCTGTGTGCAGAAATCCATGAGGCATATGGGGCGGGAGACTGCGAGCGTGCACGCAACCTGCAGCGTAAAATCCTCGACCTGAATGCTGCGGTAACCACCGGGTACGGGATTCCCGGATTGAAGGCCGCCCTCGACTCGCTGGGTTTCTACGGGGGACCACCACGCCTGCCGCTTACCCCGGCACCGCCCGCAGCAAAAGAGGATCTGGAGCGCATGCTGCAAGACTGCGGAGCTCTATGAGCAAATACGGGGGGCATCCCTGCCCCCCAAATAGTGCTGCCTGTCCGTTGACATGGGGCCTTGTACCACCGGCATTATGCGTTGGCCGGCAGGATATTGTCCCCAACCAGTGATGGATGGTCAGCCAATTCCCGACTACATCGTAAGATCGCCGGCGCTGGACTGCCCGGCTCTCAGTGCTGAAGCGAAATCACCTGCTGCAGCTGCACGCTGGCCCGGGGGAACTCCCTACGGCAAAGCAGGAGGGAGTCCCGCAGCCAATTGACACACGTGGCGGTGTGCGGGGCCGGACACCTCTGCGGCCAGGGCAGGCCGGTTCCTGGCCGCAGAGGACTGCCGCAGATTCAGTTGATCTTCTCCAGCACTCTCCAGACCACGACCACCGATTCCGCACGATTCAAGCCCGCGCCCACTCGAAAGGTATCGTCGGGGTAGCCGCGCAGCAGCCCCTCATCAACGGCGGATGCGACCCAGCCTCGGAGAATCGAAGGGATCTCCTCCTCGTCGACAAAGTCGAGTTCCGGGTCAGTATCCTCGGACAACCCTGCAGCCCGGGCGGCGAGATAGGCCATCTCACCGCGGCTGATGACCTCATCGGGGTAAAGCCGGTCGCCCAGTTCATCGACATTAACCCAGCCCTCCTCGATGGCCCAACGAACGAAGGACTCAGCCCAGTGACCGTCCATGTCTTCAAAGGGCAGGTCTTCATCGCCCACTTCGGGGTCCTCTCCCGCCTCGGAGGCAACCAGCATCTTTACGAATTCTGCCCGGGTGACCTCTTCTTTCGGGGCGAAATACCGTTCCTCTTCGTATATATAGCCGTGTATGAACCCGGCCGAAATGGCACGCCGTATCGAAGCCTCGGCCCAGTGACCGCATATATCCTGCATGGGGTGAGACAGACCATCAAAAGCTACCGAAACAGCGCCCTCCTCGACCCGAGTACCGTCCTTGGCATCCTCGTAGGCACCGTAGACCGTACCCACAGGATTGGTGGGGTTGGGGTAGGTCAGCACGATTTCAAACTCCGCCCACTCCGGCCCACCGGCGGCTAGCGTCAGGTTCGCCTCGGCCAGGTGAATATGTCCGTCCTCGAAAACCAGCTGCATGGTCGCCTCAAAGACCTGTGCCCAGCCCCGGACGACAATTGGGTTAGGCGCAGTTCCGTCATCTGCCAGCACCGGATCAAGAACTATGGTGTCCTCCCCGTCCCTGGCTTCCTCCAGCTCGGCCTCCCGCCAGGTCTCACCGAAAAAATTCACCAGGACCGGGCTGTCGCCCGCCGGCAGGCGCAAGAGTGCATAAGGATAGGTAATCGCCTGCGTGACCGCATCGTCCGGGTCGGGAGATACTAGCTCGGCATCGACCTGTATTGTGCCCTCCCATTCACGGATGTCTCCTTCTTTTACCTCTACCTTATATCCGCCGGTCGGTTTTTCTCCCCAAGCAATCAACAGGTACCTGTGCTCACCGGCAGGCAGGAGGTGAATCCCCTGCTCGTGCCGCTTCTCATCGACCCAGCCAGAGACCGCGTCCCCGGCATCTTCCTGGTCGACATCCTCCCACGCGACGGTCTCAGCGGCGGCGCCTGAAGGAGCTAATGCCAGGACGGCAAGCAGAACCACGCCGGTGAGAACTGTCATGAATCGATTAGCCTGCATCTTCATCCTCTCCCCCCGAAATCCATCTCTGATTATATATGCCTCTACTACCTGCACATACCGACGAGGTGGGATGCGTACCGGTTCCCTCCTCATTTGCACGGGCTACAGGGAAGTGATCGCGCCCGCAAGACGCTGGACGGCTTCCCGTACCAGACTGCGGGGACAGGCGAGATTGAAACGCTGAAAGCCTTCCCCGCCCGGCCCGAAGGCAAATCCGAAGTCAGTTGCAATACGGGCGTCATTGATCATGAAGTCGCGTAGCTGCCCGTCATCCATACCGAGCCCGCTCATGTCAACCCAGGTCAGATAGGTGCCCTCTGGCCTGACCACGCGGAGACCGGGCATTTCGCTGACCCGCTCGGAGAAGTACTCGATGTTATGGCGAAGATATGTGTTGAGCTGCCGCAGGTATTCGTCACCGTCCCGCAGCGCGGCCTCCATGGCCACCAACCCCATGGTATTCACCTTGCCGTGCCCCGCAGCAGCTGCAGAAAACTGCCGGCGCATCTGTGGGTCTGGGATGATGACGAAGGAAGCGGCGAGTCCCGCCAGGTTGAAGGCCTTACTGGGAGCCATGAGGGTGATGGTCCTTCTCTGCACCTCGGGACCCAAAGTGGAAGTAACGGTGTGCTGCACGTCGTCAACCAGAAGGTCGCAGTGTACCTCATCCGAGATGATCGTGCAGTCATTTTGCAGGCAGATCTCGGCCACCTGCTCGAGCTCATGCCTCGACCACACCCGCCCGACCGGATTGTGCGGACTGCACAACGCCAGTGCCCTGACGCGGGGAGACCGGAGAGGAAACCGAGTGGAGGGCTCAAGGTGTGCGCACAGATCCTCCAGATCCATTGTATATCCTGTCCCATCGTACCGGAGCTGGTTGTTCGTGATCTGACAACCGCAGTTTTTCACCGCAGAAAAGAACGGGTAGTACACTGGCGACTGCACTACGACCTCATCCCCGGGCACTGTCTGCGAATCGATGGCTATGTGCAGGGCATTCACCACTCCCGGGGTAAAGGTAATCCATTCTCTGTCCACCTCCCAGCTGTAGTACCGACGCATCCGCTCAATGATTGCCTCATACAGGGAATCGGGCGGGAAGGTGTAACCAAACAGGGGATGCTCCAATCTCCGGCGCAGTGCCTCCATCACGGGCTCAGGAACGGGCAGATCCATGTCGGCCACCCACATGGGCAAAACATCACGGGAACCAAACATCTGCTCGGTGCGCTCCCATTTGGCAGAATGAGTCCCACTGCGATCGATAAACGCGTCAAAATCGTAGTCCATGCTGCCCTCCTTTCCGGGGTGACGACCGGGGAGATGGCATTCCCAGGATATCTGACCCCCGCTGTGTCGCCGGCGACACGGACGATGCACCTCTGCAGGCAGAACTCCCACTCGCGGCAGAAATTTGATAGACCTAGAGGTAAAGCGCGAGCACCCCGCCGCGGTGACAACTCAAGCATCCGGCAACGAGGCGGGGTGCCAGTTGGTTACAGGGACATCTCCCCTCCGGGTCTGAGCACACAGACCTGCGTGTCCGGAGCCAGCTCCGAGACCCTTTCGGAAAACTCATCCGCATCCTGCACCAGGGCCGGGAATGTCCCGTAGTGCATTGGTACGGCCGTGTCAGCGCGCAGCATCTTGGCTGCGTGCGCGGCCTGCAGCGGATCCATAACATACACGCTTCCTATGGGGAGCAGGGCCACATCGATGTCGTACATATCTCCGAACACCTGCATGGTGGCAAACACACCGGTATCGCCGGCGTGGTAGATTTTCCTTTCATCCTCCGTCGTCAAAATGTACCCGCAGGGAGATCCTGAACCGGACGAGTGAAATGCCTGAACCATGGTGATCTGGATATCACCGACCTCCACGGTGCCCCCCACATTCATACCGATGCCCTCTTGCAGACCCTTGTTCTTCAGGTCGGCGAGCACTTCCGGCTGCACCGCAACAGTCGGCTCCGCACGGAGAAGATACGACATGTCTTCGCCAACATGGTCAAAGTGGTCGTGACTGACGAGTATGATATCCACATCAGAGAACTCCTCTTTTTCTGCCGGACACGAGGGATTTCCCGTGATCCACGGGTCAATCAGGATCCGGACCCCTTCCGCGGTTACGATCTCAAAGGCAGCGTGGCCGAGCCAGCGCACCCTGTTCTTTGCAACCACGATTACACCTCCTCTTGGATGAAGTGTTTCCGCACTAATTCTGCCTGATTCCTTCGCCGATTCCAGAACCATTTCCTGCCCGCTTGCCGACACCTACCGAAAACAGCTGCTTCTCTGCAGAACCTGTCGGGGCAGAAATTAGAGTGTGCGATGTCAGCGCCATAATGGACACAACCCCGGCGATTCGTTCCCCGACCCCGAGGTCGCGACCGCTATCGGGGCGGCCCTACTCACCAACGCGATGGTCCTCTTGACGCTGTCCCGCCGGCCGTCCCGCTGTCCTGGAGCAACTCTCCCACTTCATCGCCGCCATTTCCCTCCAACACGACAGTACATCGCTGCGGTACACACCTCCGGATGCTCGGTGCACTTACGGCCGTGATCGAGCTCCCCTGACCCTCTTCCTGTGGCTGTACTCAATTATCATTCTCTGAATCTTCTGCACAAGACGCAGGCAGAAGCCTGCAGCAGGAGATCAAACATGACAACCTTCGCCCGAACCCTGGCATCATGACCGTCTTTTGTGCAAAACTCCTGTCAGGAGTTGGCGAATGCCGTGTGCCTCCTCGGGGAGGCCCGGGCTGCTTCATCGGCGCAGCTCTCCGGCTCCGAGCCCCTCGATTGGGGAGACATGAAGGATTCTCTGTACGTCTCCCTTCATCTTTTTGTTCGGCTAATGGACTACTCCATTCGCTGGGATTCCGTTGGTGCCGAATGAATACCGCCCTATCGCCCTATTTGGGGCACTCACTCTTCCCATAGTTGGGGCCTCCTGGGGGTGGGTGCTGGAGAAATACCGCGAAGGAGAAGTTGCCCTGCAGCGACTGCGCGCACCCTATAAGGCTACGAGCACCATCCACTCTGCTGCGGAATTACAGGATATCTACCGGCAGATGGTGACTCTGATGGTGGAGGATCTGGGGTATCACAACGCGGCCATTCTGCAATGCAGAAATGATGGGGCACTGGCGCTTCGCGCGCTTTTCGGGTTCGATGACGAGGTGGTGGGAGCACTGGTAGTTGAAAGCCGCGATAGCAATGCCTCCAATAAGAACGATTAAGATCTCCTTTATGCTCTGGCGGAACAGACCGCCGTTGCAATGAAGAGGACGCGGCTCTTGCAGAGAAACCGGAAAATGGCCATGACCGACGACCTGACCGGCCTCTACAATCACGGATATTTCAAGAGGCGCCTGCCCGAGGAAACAGATCGCATTCACCGTACGGGTGGACAGCTGGGACTCCTGATGCTGGACATAGACGACTTCAAGGACATAAATGACACCCATGGACATGTGGCCGGCGACCGGATACTGCAGACCATAGCAGCAATCATCCGTCGGGGCACGCGAACAATGGACATCACCTGTCGGTACGGGGGGAAGAATTTGCGGTTATACTCCCATAGACTGAGCCCCCGATGTTATATGGGTCGCAGAGCGGCTGCGCCGGCGCATAAAAGGCCACCGTTTTCGCACCGGAGAAGAGAAAGTTCGCATTGCAGTCAGCATAGGCACTGGCTGCGTCGATCACTCAGTCCCCAGCTGGAATGACACCATCAGAT
>PWGR01000098.1 GCA_003554565.1 Clostridia bacterium | reverse complement strand
GTGTCCGTATTTCGTCAACCGTATATGGTTTTGTGTCACCTTATTCCGTACCATGGAGAGTTCGTTACATAATGAAGCGTTCACAATCTCTTCTGTCAGTTTTTTACACTGGAATCTATAAGACAGTGGGGGCCCCAGTGCTCCCAGGGATTGTCGTAATCTGTTGGGCAGAATTTGGGCAGAATGCTCCCGCCTTTTTCTTCGAGCCCCAAAGCATTCTTCTGCTGGTGCGCAGGAGATGCAGCTGCGAGCGAGAAATTGGAGGTTTGTAACTCAGTGCAATCAAATCTGGAATGGAGGGGGAGGAATGCTCGCAATCGTCAATGCCGAGATCCATACCGTCTCGGGCGGTGTGATCGATGAGGGTACGTTGCTCATTGATGATGGGGGGATTGCCGGCGTCGGTGAAGATCTGGACGTGCCGGCGGATTTCGATGTCATAGATGCCCACGGCAGAGTGGTTACTCCCGGCATAATTGAGGCCCATGCGCACGTCGGAATTAATGAGCAGGGGCTGGGCTGGGAGGGTTCGGATGCAAATGAGCGGAGTGACCCCATCACACCTCAGGTGGATGCGCTCGATGCCATCAATCCGAAAGATACCGCATTTGGTGATTTTCGCGCAGCCGGGATCACTTCCACGCTGGTGCCTCCAGGCAGCGGAAATCTCATCGGGGGTACAGCTGTGGCGCTGAAGTGCCGGGGCGAAATAGTGGATGACATGATTGTCAAGCACCCGGCGGGGATGAAGGCTGTCCTGGGGGAGAATCCCAAGGGGGCGTATGGAGGGAGCGGCAAGGCTCCTGCGACCCGAATGGCCAACGCTGCTATGATACGTGAGGCACTCGATGAGGCCCGACAATACCTGCGGGCCCGGGACAGGGCGGAGGAAAACCATGAGAATCCGCCCGGATACGATGCGAAGTGCGAGGCCCTGATACCTGTCCTGCGCGGGGAGATGCCGCTGCGGGTTCACTGCCACCGCGCAGATGACATTGTGACGGCGGTCCGGTTGTGCAGGGAGTACGATCTGAAGTACACGCTGGAACATGTTACCGAAGGTGATCACGTTGCCGATTTCTTACTCGATAATGATGCGCGCTGTGCGGTGGGCCCGACCATCAAGTACGGCACCAAAGTGGAAAACCGCGATCGCAGTTTTCACACTCCCGTGCAGCTGAGCAGAAAGGGCGTGCGGTTCTGCTTCACCACAGATCACCCGGTCATAGCCGGTCAGTACCTGGCCCTTACTGCCGGGATCGCGGTTTCCTGGGGGATGGAGTACGACGTGGCCCTGCGTTCCATCACCCTTTCTGCCGCAGAACATATCGGCATTGAAGATCGCGTCGGGTCGCTCGAAGTGGGCAAGGACGCCGATGTGGTCATCTGGTCCGGGGATCCGCTGGATTACACCACGTTTTCTGACTACACGATCATCGATGGCCGGATCGTCTACGAGAGGGAGGGTTGATCGAGGATGCGCGCATTTTTTGGAGCTCGCTTTCACCCCGTCGACGGCCCTGCATTCGATGATGGCGTCATGTTGGTACGCGACGGGAAAATAGAGGATATAGGCAGAGATGTGCGGGTACCCGAGGGGGTCGAGGTTACCGATCTGAGAGGCAGGGTGGTCCTGCCCGGCCTGGTGGATGCCCACAGTCACGCCGGGATCTGGGGCGACGGAGAGGGTTCGCCGTCGGCAGATGGTAACGAGGGACCTGACCCGGTGACCGCCGCAGCCGATGCCCTCGATGCCGCTAATCCCGATCAGACCGCCCTGGCCAGCTGTCGTGAGGGTGGCATAACGACTGTGCAGGTTCCGCCGGGTTCGGCAAACCCCATCGGTGGTCTCAGCTTTGCCTGCAAGACACACGGTAAGGTGATCGATGAGATGGTCGTCCGGTCGCCCACCGGGCTGAAGGGTGCGCTGGGGCAGAACCCGAAGAGAGCGCACGGGCAGGCCCGGAAGCAGGCGCCGTTTACCAGAATGGGTACTGCATCACTTATTCGCGAGTACTTCGCCCGGGCGAAGCAGTACATGAGGCAGAGGGTTGACGACGACGCGGTCCCCGATGTGGACCTGGGTTTGGAAAATGCCTGCCGCGTGCTCCGCGGAGAGATTCCATTTCGCGTTCATGCTCACCGCAGTGACGACATAATCACCGCGGTACGCCTGTGTGAGCAGCTGGACGTACCTTACAGCATTGAGCACTGTACGGAGGGCTATCTGATTGCTGAATTTCTTGCCGAAAGGGAGGTCTGGGCTCACGTCGGCCCCGGCCTATCCAGCCGGGGCAAAGTGGAACTGGCCTACTCGACTGATGAAAACCCCGCCCTGCTGCATCAGGCCGGAGTCCGGGTCTGTTTGGTCACTGATCACCCGTTTTTGGACTCCCGCTACTTCATGGCCTACGGCGGGGTGACGCACAAGCACGGGATGCCGTTTGAGGCAACGCTGCGGGCAATGACGCTGACGCCGGCGGAATCCATCGGGATATGTGACCGGGTTGGCTCGCTGACGACTGGCAAGGATGCAGACTTCATTGTACTGCAGGGAGAACCGTTCAGCTACCGGGCCCCGGTGCTGGAGACTTATGTAGACGGACAGCGCGTGTACTCGCGTCCAGAATACTGAAGTGGGGGTGTTCGTATTGCTAGCAGTGATTAATGCTCGCCTGCACACCGTCACCGGAGGCGGTGTGGTCGATGGAACTGTTCTGATAGATGATGAGGGCAGAATTGCCGCGGTTGCTGAGGATGTGCAGATCCCGGACGGGACGGAAATTATTGACGCAGATGGCCGGGACGTTACGCCGGGAATTATCGAGGCTCACTGTCATGCCGGCGTGAGCGAGGAAGGACTGGGCTGGGAAGGCAGCGATGGCAATGAGGCTACAGATCCAGTAACTCCCCACATGCGTGCGGTGGATGGGGCTAACCCGGAAGACAAGGCGTTTTCCGCCTTTCGTGCGGCCGGAGTCACTGCTGCCCAGATCACGCCGGGCAGCGCCAACATAATAGGCGGGCAGCAGTTTGCCGTAAAATGCCGGGAGGCCGATATTATCGAACAGATGGTGGTCCTCGAACCCAGCGGGATGAAGGCAGCCCTCGGTGAGAACCCGAAGCGAGTCTACGGTTCCAAGAAGGGACCCTCGACACGCATGGGCAATGCTGCGACCCTGCGCCAGTGGCTGCAGAAGGCGAAGGATTACGCAGAAAAGAAAGAGTCGGAAGGTGATGAGGGCGGAGGCAAATTTGATGCGAAGCTCGAGGCATTGAAGAACGTAATCGATAAAGAGATACCGCTGAGAATTCACTGTCACCGTGCCGATGACATTGCCACTGCCATGCGCATTGCCGGCGAATTCGATATTGACTACACCATCGAGCATGCCACCCAGGCAAGCAAGATTCCCGAATATCTCGCCGAGCACGACGTGTTCTGTGCAGTCGGCCCCAGCCTGGTGTTCGAGGCAAAGGTGGAGATGCGGGGCAACGGATTTGCCTCAGCAGTTGCCCTGTTTGAGCATGGAGTCCGGTTCTGTCTGACCAATGACCACCCCGTGGTGCATGGGCGAAACCTGCGGGCTGCTGCGGGCATTCTCTCCAGTTGGGGTGTGCCGCCGGAGGAGGCCCTGCGAACCGTTACACTCTCGGCCGCGGAGCACATGGGGCTTGACTGTCGCATGGGGTCTCTCGTTCCCGGCAAGGATGCCGACCTGGTTATCTGGTCCGGAGATCCTCTCGACGCAAGGACCTTTGCTGACTGTACCATAATTGATGGCGAAATTGTCTTCGAGAGGGAGTGAGGGATCCATGTTAGCTGTTACCAATGCGGAGGTCCATCCCGCAGCGGAAGCGGTCATCCGTGATGGGACTGTCCTGATAGAGGACGGTGAGATCCGGGCCGTCGGCTCAGGTGTCCAGGTTCCCCCGGGGGCGGAGGTAATCGATGCTGGTGGCTGTCCCGTGACACCCGGTCTGGTGGAGCCGCACGCTCACGTGGGTATGATCAGCGCCGGATTCGGCTTCGGTGACTCCGATGTGAACGAGACGACAGATCCCGTAACCTCCCATGTGCGGGCCATTGATGGTCTCAACCCGCAGGACGAAGGATTCTCCGATTTTGCGCTCGGGGGTATCACCACGGCTCTCGTGCTTCCCGGAAGCGCAAACGTGCTGGGTGGCACGGGTGTAATCATCAAGACCCGCCGGGCAAAAGTGGTGGATGACCTGGTCCTGCGAGAGAACGGTGGCATGAAAGCGGCTCTGGGCGAAAACCCGAAGAATGCCCACGGCAAGCAGAATGAGCGAGCTCCCAAGACCCGCATGGGCTCGGCTGCGATAATGCGCGAGTGGCTGCGCCGCGCCGCAGAATACGCGGACAACAGAGCAGATGACGGCGATGATGCGAAGTACGATGCCCGCCTCGAGGCACTCATCCCGGTGGTGCGCGGGAGGATACCTCTGAGAATCCACGCGCACAGGGCGGATGATATCGTCACCGCCACAAGAATCGCCGGGGAATTTGATCTTGACTACACCATCGAGCACACTACCCAGGGAAAAAAGATTGCGGGTCTTCTGGCCAGAGAGGGAGTATCTTGTGCCGTTGGCCCGTGCATGTCCTCCGAGTCCAAGGTGGAGCTGGAGGGCGTGGGCTACGATACTCCTGCAGCGCTGGAGGGTGCCGGGGCGAGATACTGCCTGACCACCGATCATCCGGTGGTGCGCGGGCTTTATCTGCACATGTTGGCCGGGGTTTTGTCAGCGCACGGTGTACCCGCCGACGCTGCGCTTCGGTCGGTAACCCTGAGTGCAGCCGAGCATATCGGCCTCGGCGATCGCCTCGGTTCACTGGAGGCCGGTAAGGACGCTGATGTCGTGATATGGAACGGCGATCCCCTGGATGGCCGGAGCCGCCCTGAAGCCGTGATCATCGAAGGCGAGGTGACCTACGAGGCCCCCGACCTGTAGGTAGGGAGCAGCCGCATCTACTGTCTCCGAACTCATGTGCCGGGCGACGCCCCGCTTACCGGCGGCGTAGCCCGGGGTGCACCATATCGTGGCAGCAAATAATGTAGAACTGGAGTGTTGACATGGATGACGAGCCGCTTGATTATCGCAAGAGCCTGATGTCCCTGGTCATGGCCATGTTCAGCATGGCCATGGGCGTGGGGTTCATCGGGCCGCTCCTGCCGGTGTATGCTGAGACCCTCGGGGCCTCAGGGACGTGGATAGGTGCAATCTTCGGTGCCAACCCCTTCGTACGTGCCTTGTTGATGCTGGTTTTTGGATCTTTATCAGATTATCGCGGAAAGAAGAGAATAATGGCCGGTGGTTTGCTGGGATACATGGTTGTCTCGATTGGATTTGTGCAGGCCTCCACCGTGCATCACCTGTTTTTCCTGCGTGCGATGCAGGGAGTATTCTCTGCCATGATCAGCCCGGTCGCCCGGGCATACGCGGGACAACTGAGTCCCCGGGCCAAGGAGGGCGCGGTGATGGGTATGATCAACACCGGCTTTTTCGCTGGTTTTGCCGCCGGCCCCCTCGTCGGTGGTTTGCTGGCCGATGTTTTCGGGTTTCACACCCCGTTTTATGCCATGACCATCCTCAATGCCATAGCGTTTACCTGCGTTTTAGCTTTTGTGCCCGAACAGAAGGCAGATATCCCCGCTGGCGCGGTGCGCCCATCCTCTCTGCAGATGGCCCTGCAGTCAGTCCAGCTCCTGCGCCACGAGCTGGTTCGGGGCATGGTGCTCATCCGCTCATCTGTCGGCATCGGGCACGGCGTCTTCTCCTCCCTGCTCCCGCTTTTCGGGCAGCTGTTTCTGGGAGCCACCAGTGCGCAGGTGGGCCTGGCAGTAACCTCCCGCGGGTTAGTTGCCGCGCTGCTGCAGAAGAAGGGTGGGTCGCTGGCTGACCGGTACAACCGGAAATGGCTGGCTATCAGCGCGGCGCTTCTGGCGCCTATAGGTTTCCTGCTGGTCCCGTACAGCCAGGCCCCCTATCACCTGGTGCTGATATCCATGCTGATCGGGACCAGCTTTGGTCTGTCAGTTCCCTCTGCTGAGGCCATCGCCGTCGAGCTGGGCCGCGTGTACGACATGGGAAAGATCATGGGGGTCAAGGAGATGTGCCGCAGTTTCACTATAGCCATCGGAGCCCTTATAGGAGGTATGTCCCTGGATGTCCTCGGTGCGGTTGGCGCACATGCCGCCGCGGCGGCTCTGACCGGTGCGGGTCTATTTGTGGCCTTATGGCACCTGCGCGAGTACCGCAGGTTTTCGGTTGAATCAACCGGAAGTATGGGAGGTAACAGCGAGTGATGCGGTTAGAGAGGAGTGAATGTCAAACATGAAGTGGAAGCAGACGATACAGGAGATTGCCCACCGTCCCCACATCCAGCAGATCATCGATTTTGTGCAGGAGGGGTACGAGGATGCGGTCAGCGAGATTACTGATGTATGTGAGATACCGGCTC
>PWGR01000211.1 GCA_003554565.1 Clostridia bacterium | reverse complement strand
GAGCCTCTCTCAGGACGGCTCGCCTTTTGCTTCAAGCTGGAATGAATGGAGTGGGGTTGGTGTGACAGACATGGATGGCCCCGGCAGGAGATTGGAATTCAGTCTCAAGGAACTGTCGGGCGCAATGGGCGACTGGGGAACCCTACTGCCCATTGCCATCAGCTTTATGGCCATAAACGAGATGCATCCAAGCCACTTCATGGTGGTCTTTGGGGTTACCAATATAGTCACGGGAATTGTGTATAGGCTCCCCATGCCCCTACAGCCGATGAAAGCAGTGGCTGCGGCGGCGATTGCTGGGCAGTGGAGTGCGGATCTGATATCGGCAACTGCGCTTTCCATGGGCATATTCTGGCTCTTGCTTGGCCTTTCAGATGGTGTTCAGACTCTCATTCAAAGAGTCCCGCATTCCGTTACCCGTGGCATCCAGCTCGCCCTGGGAATTGTCCTCGGCTGGTCTGGAGTTATGATGGTGGTTGAGCATCGCTGGTGGCTAGGACTTATAGTGCTGGCACTTATCGTGATACTTAACAGAAGGGCCACCCGTTCCCCCACAGCTGTGATCGTTGTGGGGCTCGGCCTGTTTCTGATGCTGTACGAGGGGACACTACTGGTTCCCCTCAGTGGTATGACTTTTCCTCACTTTGCGTGGCCAGATCCCAGATTGGCGTGGGAGGGGTTTATTCGAGGTGGTTTGGCTCAGATCCCTCTTACTCTTGCCAACGCAGTAATCGCCTGTTGTGCCCTCGTGCGGGAGTACTTTCCGCAACGCCATGTTCCTGAACGCAGACTGATGCTCAATACGGGGGTCATGAACATAGGTGCATCTCTGGTGGGAGGCTTCCCCATGTGCCACGGGGCGGGAGGACTGGCGAGCCACTACTACTTCGGGGCCAGGACTGGCGGCGCCAATGTTATGGAGGGCGCTCTTGAGGTCATCCTGGGAATCTTCCTCGGTACTGCGCTGCTGTCGGTGTTTGTCTCATTTCCGATGGCGATCCTCGGGGCCATGTTGATCATGGTGGGTATCGAGCTGGGACAGTTCTCCAAACGACTGCACCGTTCTGAGTGGCCCGCTGCGGCGGTGACAGTTATCCTGGGCGTTGCATTCAACCTTGGAGTTGGATTCCTGGGCGGGTTGGTTGCCCATGGACTTTATAACAGATTCGCTCGCATGGGCAGCAGCGGAGAAAATTGACAGTGGGGTGCACTGACGATAGCATATAAGGTGCTCAATATGCGGCAGTCAATCCATCAGTCTTGATGTCAGGTCGCGCTCCTGATCTTATTTGGACACGTCAATCAGCTGGGATTAACTAGAGAGATGAGGTGGCTTGAATGGTGAAAAAAACTGCACTGCTCCGGGAATTGAAGGACCTTTTTGAGTGGGTAGGCTCCCGCTATGCTGATGAAAAAGACAACCTGACCACCAAGGACGCACAGGAGCTGCGGCTGCGCATTCGAAGCCTGCAGAATCTTGTGCAGTAGCATCCCAGTCGTGTGAAGCCGGCATATGGGCCAAGAGGGGAAGCTGGTGTGGACTATACACTGAAGTACGGGCACGGGGAACTGCGGGTACAATTGCCGAGTGGGCCCGGCTCTGAAGTCGAAGTATGCCAGCAGCCGGAACGCAGCGTGACAGCCGCAGATGAACAGGACATTGTGGGTGCAGCTCTGTCCAAACCCATTAAGTCACGACCGTTGGCAGATATCGTGGTACCGGGGGAGCGCGTGTGTATTGTTACCAGCGACAACACCAGACCCATGCCTTCCTCGAAGGTGTTGCCGGGCATCATTGATTCGCTGTTCCGCGCAGGTGTCGAGCCCGGTGATATCCAGATTGTGTTCGCACTCGGCATTCACCGGAAGCAGAGTACAGCAGAACAAAGAGAACTACTCGGTCCTCAGATCCCGGATGAGTTGAGGGCAATCGACAGCGACCCTGAGGACACCGTTTTCCTTGGGCGGACCCCACAGGGCACTCCTGTACATGTCTTTCGTCCTGTTGCTCGGGCTGATCGTGTGATATGTATAGGAAACGTGGAATTCCACTATTTTGCCGGCTATTCGGGCGGGGCAAAAGCCATTTTGCCCGGGGTGTGCAGTGCCGAGACAGTAGAGCACAATCATCGCATGATGCTTGATTGCGGTGCCCGGGCCGGTAAAATTGAAGGTAATCCGGTGCGGCAGGACATCGACTCCGTACTGGAGCTTCTTTCTGTAGACTTCATCGTCAACGTTGCCCTCAGCGGTGAGGGTCAAATCGCCTACGCCGCTGCGGGGCATCCCGTCGCTGCGCACCGCGATGTCTGTGGGTTTGTGGACCGGGTGAATCGCAAGGGAAGCGCCAGGCGGAGCAATCTGGTAATCGCCTCTGCCGGCGGTCATCCCAAGGATGTAAATCTCTATCAAGCTCAGAAAGCCATGGATTTTGCCTGTCAATTTGCTGCAGATGACGCTCCGGTGCTGTGTTTAGGCGAGTGCAGCGAGGGATACGGGAATGAGACCTTCGCCGAGTGGCTGCGGAACACCAGTTCCCTGGATGATGTGGCAGCACGACTGCACGCAGGGTTTGAGCTGGGTGGTCACAAGGCTTATGCCTTGGCCAGATCAACACATGGCCGCACAGTCGGACTGGTATCGTCGCTTCCCGAGCCTGCGGTGCGAGATGCTTTCCTTCATCCGGTGTCTATTGATGACAACGGTGTTGTGAAAATACCGGCCGAGTTGATGACCTCCGCAGTGCAAACTTGCTCCGATACTTTGCACATTGCGATCTTGCCGGAGGCTGCATCTATTCTCCCGACTGAGTGATTGAGCCGCTCATTTGGCCGCAAGACCCCGCTGTCAAGTCACCCTATCCAGCCTTTGCTCTATCTCCTGGACCCGGTCTTCGGATCTTGTGCAACTGTGTGATACAGGGGCCCAAGACACAATGAAGATGGGGAAGAAGTTCACCAATGATCTTGATTTCAACCTGATATCAGCTGGTAATGCCTGGGGGCAACATGGGGCCCCCAGGAGCTGTCATACCCGGTGAGTCATCGTTGGTCAGATATACTTGCGCAAGAACTTCGTGGCTTTCCGATATGCAGTTATCCTGTTTTTCAACTTGACGATGCCGTGTCCCTCATCATCGAATAGCACATAATCAACTGATCCGCCGTTGTTTCTGACTTCCTTAATTATCTGTTCCGTCTCTTCCACGGGTACCCGGGGATCATTCTTTCCATGTATGACGAGGAGTGGTGTTGTTATTTTATCCGCCTTGTGTATGGGGGATATGTTTTCGAGAAACTCATAGTCGTCCTTCAGGCTGCCGTATTCGGCTTCCCGTATGTGTCGACGCCAGGGTCCGGTGTTTTCGAGGAAGGTGATGAAGTTGGCAATTCCAACCCGGTCAATGGCAGCTGCCCACATGTCCGGATACTCGGTAATACATGCCAGAACCATGAAACCGCCGTAACTTCCTCCCATGACAGCTATTCTGTCCGGGTCGGCATTTCCTTTATCCGTGAGCCAGTCGACGCCCCAGCGGATGTCCTTGACCGTATCCATCCTCTTTTCTACATCGTCCATGCCAAGAAAGTTCTTCCCGTAGCCCGAGCTCCCCCGGAAGTTCGGCGCAAATACGGCAAAGCCCTGATTGACCAGATACTGCGTCACCGGATCGAAATTCGCTCGCATCTGTCCTTCCGGTCCGCCGTGGATATTTATGACCACCGGAAGCGACCCCTCGGCACCATGAGGTTTGTAGTAAAATGCCGGAATACTCAGCCCGTCGAAACTCTCGTACCGCACTAGCTCCGGCTCCACCAGCGTCTCTTTCGGAATACAGGCGCGGGATGCATTAGTCAGCTGGCGAGCGCAATCGCTTTTCAGATCATAAAGCCACACATTGGAGTTGTGGCGCGGCCCATCTACCACAAAGGCGATCTCATCTTGCTGAGGTGACCAGGCCAGTTCCTTATAAACTCCAGTGGGCAACTCCCGCACTGGATGACACTGAGATTGCTCCAGGGTGTGGATGTACATCCTGGAATAACCGTCACAGTTGATGATGTAGGCAATTTTAACTCCATCAGGTGAGATGCTCATCTCCTCTATTTCCCACTCATCCCACGCGATGATATCCACCATTTGTCTGTCTTTCAGATCATAATGAACTGTGCGCCTGAGATCCCGATCCGCATTTGTTACCATATACAGTCTGGAACCATCATTTGCCCAGCTTATATGATCATAAATTGCCTGATCATCGGAAGGTGTGACGTCTTCTGCCTCGCCAGTTTCTACATCCACGATGTACAGATCGTGATAAAAGTTGGCCCGGGCGTGAACTATGGCCAGCTTTTCACCGTCCGGCGACCAGGCGCCGAATCGATTGCTGCCCGGACGGCCGAAGACCTTGCGGGCTTCGCCCTCGCACAAGTCATACACGTATACGTGAAAATCCGTCGGACTTTCCACATTTGCCGTGTAGGCTATGAATTTTCCGTCTGCAGACCACCCACCCAGATTGTGAACGGCCTGAGATTCGTCCGTGATTTTCTGATCTGACGATCCATCACCCTCGAGCAATAGAATCTGTTCTCTTTCATCGCCGCCGCTGTCCATCCCGAAAGCCAGCTGATCGGATTGGGGAGAGTATTTGACAGTGCCCACTCGCTCGTCGTAAAAGGTCAGCTGCTTGGGCCATCCACCCGTCCGCGGGATGGTCCACACCTGGGGAACTCCGGTCGTGTTTGCGAGGAACGCAACGTTTTCGCCGTCAGGTGAGAAACTGGGGGAATTTGCGCTCTGTACATTGAGGTATCGTTCGATGTAAAACTCATTCACTGCTCTACCCCTCATTTCCTGTAGTGAATCCGTCGGGAGGTGGATGTTTGTGCAGTCTTTGTTCGTTTGCACGTTCATTGGATTTACGTTCTGGCCCTCTTGAACCGCATCGCATCCACTTTCGAACAACAATCCCTCGCTTACGCCGTGTCTCTTCGCCGAAAGGGGGGTGAATCCTCCAGAAGCTTCTGTGCGATATTTCTTCCTTCATTCTTTTGGGGCAGATAGAGAATCAGTGGATCTGGTCGTTGTTTCACCATTTTCATTCCCAGGTTTGATGTTTGAATTAAGGGCAGGTTACAACTCCATTTATCAACATGATAACACTGTACAGTGTGTTTGCATCCGCTGGTCAATCTGCGGTATGCCGGTCAAACAACCGATACTTGAAGAAACGTTCAAATCAGCCTAGATCTGCCCTATACCCATGAGTAGGGCTGAAAAGGGTGTAGGTGGCAATATGATGATAGCACGACGGCAGATCCAGACCCAGATAACCCAACCAGATGTAGTTGAGTATATTCGTCATCTCATTGACCGCAATCCGGCCATGCATCGAACAGAGCTGGCGGATCGACCCGAACATGTCTCGTTTGATGTGGAATTTGGCGCAGCCCATTGCTCCCGACTCATCCGGTTTCCTCCGTTTCTTGATACAGCACTGGTTCTCCACGCAGGGGCTGCCAGAGAGGACGCCGGTCGATGGGAGTTGACCGGATGACAATGGGCTGTCCGCCAGGTTGAGAATCTTTCGAGTCGGCGGGTCGGCGCCGGGAGTGGGAACCCCCCGGTGTGCGAGCTGGGTGACCCTCGAGGGGTTAACCCGGCACAAAGCTCGGAGTGCGTGGATCAGGGAGCCAGTTGCTAGGTCTCCCTGTCCACACTGTGGCCGATAGGTGAGTTTTTCGTGGCGAGCCAATCCCGCACCCGTACCCGCCCATATTCGCATCTTCTCGCCCAATGCTCGGCGAACGCGGCTGGGATCACTGGCCTCTGACCCGTTCACTGACGTCCAGTATATCCTCCGAGATTATTCATGAACGTGGAATCCGGGATGCCACCGACAGGAGCATTCTACTGCTTCCGTCAGGTCTGGTCAGTCTACCCCCCACTCAGCACCGGTTGATGCCGAGTACTTCCTCGTGATCTTTAGACTGCGACAACCATTCGACGTAGCGCCCGAAACTCCCGGTAAAATCTGATCCGGGGGAAACTCCAGCTTTCTCCAGACGGCACACATCCATCGGACGCTCACCACTGGTGGGCGTGATCTGCAGCTCGGCACAGTGCTCTCCTTCATCACACAGGTGGATGCCAGCATCGGGGAAGTAATTCATGCCCCCCCGGACGATTGTCTCCAGGTTGACGAAACGCCCCGTCGAAATGTTGAGGACGTCCGGGAGCTCTTCCCAGGGCACCCCGGACAAGTCGGCCACAGCGCGGGCCACATCCGGCGCGTAGGTCCAGTCCCTGGCGGCTGAGCTGCCCGAAACGCGCAGTTGTTTCCCGGTAAACGCGGCGCGCATCAATTCGAAAACTGCCGACATGTTGGGCCTGCTCCCCGTAGGCCTTTCCCAGGGACCATACAGGGAAGGGAGACGGACGCTGAAGGCCTCCATGGGCCCGAGGTCGGCATAGTAGCGCACGAAAGATTCTGCAACCACCTTCGTCTTTCCGTAGGTGGTCGGCGGATCCAGTT
>PWGR01000271.1 GCA_003554565.1 Clostridia bacterium | reverse complement strand
TGCAGCATTTGGGCAAGCGTTCCTTTGCCTGCGAGACCGATGCGTGGGAGGTCTGGGAGGATTTCTGTAACCAACACGCCCATCCGTGTTTCGATATGGAGGCGGATGTCGAGTCGTTCGAACGTGCCAAAAAGCGCGACAGGCCGGGGCGTCCCCCGCAGGGTTGGGAGCCAGAATACGAAACTCTCTACCGCATCGTTGCGGATCTCAGGCAGAACGAGGAGGCCATCCGCCAGAGAAAATCCCGGGCCAGTTGCTTCGTTTTAATCACCAGCATCCATGATGAAAAGAAGTGGTCCAACCGGCAGATACTGCAGGAATACAAAGACCAGACCACCGTGGAACAGCACTTCAGATTCATCAAAAGGCCCAAGGTCACCGGGCCGATCTACCTCAAGAATCCCGCCCGGGTGAACGCCCTCGGCTACGTATTTCTGATGGCGTTGATGATCTACAGTGTCATGCAGCGACGGGCTCGCATCGCTCTGCAGTATGAGGATCGGCCCATGCAGGTCATCGCGGGACCAGATACTCATCGCCCAACGGGGAAGCGGGTTCTGGATCACTTCAGCAAAATGACCATCGTCATAAACGAGGAAGGGGAGCGTGAATTTCCCCTCAACATCACAGTGCCACGAAAAGTGATGGATCTGTTGGGGGTGAAGCCCGAGGTTTATCTGCGAGATCCGCCCAGGTAAGAAGCTGCCTTAAAATGGATATCAAGAATTGATTCTTGGATTAGATCTCACATGCTAAATATGCGTTCGAGTTGCTCAGAAAACCCGCAACCCGCCGGGGAACCAGAAACACTGAATTCTGCAGCTGGCGTGACGGACCCGAGCGCAAAAAGAAGCGGGATGCCCCGGCACGTGCAGCCAGCGCCTGGCACCCCGCGTCTAAACGGATACTCGCAGACTGTATCTCTACTGCGGTCCGGTCAGTCCTTCCAGGATATCCTCCAGCTCATCGATTATTTCTCCGTACTGGGCCCAGTCGCCCCGCCGGGCCGCTTCCTGAGCTTCCTGGAAGAGATCGTAGATCAGTCCAATTTGCTCAACGTCCTCCTCCGGAAGGTCGATATCATCGGGGTCGGGCTCGGGCGGGTCATCCACATCCGGATCCTCCGTCACCAGTTCGTCCTCAAGGTCCTCATCCTCCAGCAGTTCCTCCGGATCCAGGGGATCGCGCACCCCAAAGACGATCTCCATGGCCTCTATTACGCTCCGACCCATGGCCAGCCGATCACCGTGAGCAGCCACTACTCTGCGCAGCTCCGGCAGCCCGCGGTCAACCGCCTCGAGGTAGATTGGCTCGATGTACAGAAGCGACTCTTCGATCGGGAGAACGAGCATATTGCCACGGATCACGTCCGAACCCGACTGTCCCCAGAGTGTGAACAGCTGCGAGATATCTTCGTGTTGGTCAATCCGGGCTTCGATCTGTGACGGTCCGAAAACCGTACGCCCCCTGGGCATCTGGTACACAACCAGTTCACCGTAATTCTCCGGAGTGGCACGGCCGGCCATCCAGGAAACCAGCACATCCCGGTTCTCGGGCGTAAACGGCATCATGGTGAGAAATTCGAGATCGTCCCCGATTTTGGGGAGATTGGCCATGATGTAGTATGGTTCCATCCGCCGGCTCTGTCCCCGGAATTGCTCCTCGGGAAATGCCCACAGGTCTTCCTTGTTGTAAAAGACCACGGGGTTCTCCATATGGTAGGTCCGGTAAATTTCTGACTGCATCTCGAAAAGATCCA
Organism: Clostridia bacterium; assembly: GCA_003554565.1. GTDB lineage: Bacteria > Bacillota > Sulfobacillia > SLMV01 > SLMV01 > PWGR01. The sequence goes on along the minus strand of PWGR01000271.1, from coordinate 4,820 downwards.
TCGGATACCGCACGTGCTCCATCAGCGAAGAGGGCATCTCCTCCATTGGAGAAAACAGAGCGGGGAAGATGTTGCCGTATGTCTGTATCATCGGATCGTCCGGGTCAAAGACATAAAAATCCATGTCGCCGGAGTACGCATCGATCACAATCTTGACGGAATTTCTGATGTAGTTTGCACCCCGGTAATAGGGCTCGGAATAAGGATATCGGTCACTGTGCGTGTAGGCGTCCTGGATCCAGAAAATTTGGTTCTCGTCTTTGGAGACCACCGGGTAGGGATCCCCATCCAACAGCAGGAAGGGCGCCACCTGCCGGACACGTTCCTGAATGTGTCGATGGTACATCACTCTGGATTCGGGGTGAATCGATCCACTGAGCAGAAAGTTGTAGTCGCCGAACCGCAGGGAAAATGCCGCGCGCCGCCCGATGCCTCCCGCAGCAACCCCGCCGGTGCCCGCGTAGTGCTTGTAGACATTGGTGTCGCCCTCGGGGTGGTGCAGTTCGGGTTCACGCGTGTTGGTAATAACGTAGTCATCTGTCATCTCTCCGTAATAGATCGCGGGATTTTTGACCTCCAAGTCGACCGTGCTCTGTGGCGGTATATCCTCTATGTACATGCGCGGGAGTCCCTCTTCTGTAAACTCTGCCGCCGGGCTCATTACCAGCCCATGGCCGTGCGTGTACTGCAGGCGCCTGTTGACCCAGGTCTCAGCACCGGGAACCTGTGCGTAATTGAGCTCGCGAGCAGCGATCAGCACCTGCTGGTACCTGCCGTTGAGCGTGTATCGGTCCACGTCGGCGTCCGTAAAAGCGTAATACGCACGAAGAGTGTGCAACTGGCGGTAGCTCTCGAGAAGAGGTTCCCAGTCCCACAACCGTACATTTTCAATGGTTTCAATATTTCGCTCCAGGGTCTCCCAGTCCAGAGTATCGGTTGCGGCAAACGGGATCTGGGTCACGTCGTCCAGACCGTAGGCCATCTGGGTGTGGTTGATATTGTACTCAATATACGGGCGCTCCAGCTCAATTTCGTTGGGTTGGACGATCAGCCGTTGAATCGCCGCGGGATATGCCGTGCCCAGCCCGACCGATCCTACCAGCATCAGCGCCACCGCCACGTACATCCACCGCACGTCGCGTGAGCGGATGTACCAGAGGGCGATGGCCCCGGCGACGATGGACAGGACGGTCATGATGCGAAATACGGGCAGGTGCGCGTGCATGTCGGTGTAACTGGCGCCAAAAGCCACGCCACGGGGCGAGTAGACCAGTTCGTAAGCATCCAGCCAGTATCCCCAAGCCTTCATGAAGAGATACGTGGCAATCAGGCCGCCGAGATGGAGGCGCGCCCGCGGATGCACATTCAGGCGGCTACCTAGGAAGTTGATCGAACCGGATAGAAAGTAGATCAATCCAACTACAACCGTGGTCAAAACGAGAAGAAAGCCGCCCGAATTGAAGATGACCCGGTGAAACGGAAGTGTGAACACGAAAAATGAAATGTCTTGCCCGTAAAGCGGGTCAGCTACCCCGAAGGGCACCTGATTCAGGTAGCGCAGGATTGTCTCCCACTCACTCGACATGGAAATCCCGGACAGCAATCCAAAAACTGCCGAGACCAGAAGGATCACTCGATTGATGGTCCTTGGAATGAACCAGCGATTTATCGTACCCGACTCATCATCAATCTGTTCCGCCAGCTGTGCGATGATGCCACGAACCATGCGGAGGTTCAGGTACACAAACCCCCCGAATAGCAGGGCTGCCACCACCCCAACCAGATAACGCGTGGAAAGCACCGTGAAGAAGATACTTTCCAGGCCGAGTTCTCCAAACCAGAGAAGTTCCGTGTAATAGTAAGCAATGCGGGACGACAATAGCAACGTCGCAACCACGAATCCAATGACACCCCATACCACATAGCTGCGGTTTGATCTCATCTAATACCAACTCCTTTGAATAAAATATTATATCGCCAGTTTGCCCCCGGTGTCCACCCCTCCCGGCACGTGCTCCAGGGCGTGACCATAGTAATCGGCCGTAATATGCATATAGCGTTCGATATAGTTAGTTGGTATGCTAGACTACTGCAAAACGGGCATATATTGTTCATGATGGGATTATATAAGTAATGCGGCACACTGCTGCCGGGGAGTCGGTCATATTAGATTTTGCCGTCCTTTACAGACTCACCAGGTGCAGAGCCTGTTCCGGATTCCACGCGTGATTTTTCAACTCGCGGCAATGCTGGCAAGACCGCAGAGCGGAAACACGCTGATCGCCAGGTTGCCCAACGCGGCAAAGACCTGGAAGGAGGCGGGACGTCATCGGCGAAGCTCGTTTTAAGACGGGTGGTCCGCGGGACGTTGTGACCGCATCTGTAACCTGTATAGACTCACGAGAGGAGAGTGCTGAGCCTTGCCGGATCTCAAATACAGTGTTTTGGGCACCGTCATGCCTATGCTCGAGGTGACTTTGCAGCGGGGTCAGACTCTATACGCTCAATCCGGTGCCATGCAGTGGATGGACGGCAACATCAAAATGGACACCGGCATGCAGGGAGGCATGTTTGGCGCCCTGAAAAGGAAGATGTCGGGGGAGGACATATTTCTCAGCTATTTCACGGGGCAACAGGACGGTGCGCAGGTGGCCTTTGGCCACACTTATCCTGGGGTCATAATTCCCCTGGACATGTCCGAAGGTACCATGCTGTGTCAGCGCCGCTCCTTCCTCTGTGCAACAGAAGATGTGAATTATGATATTGCGCTTCAGCGCAGGCTGGGAACGGGACTCTTCGGTGGCGAGGGTTTTATTCTGCAGAGGTTCAGTGGAACGGGGATGGCCTTCATCGAAATCGATGGTGAATGCGTGGAGAAAGAGCTTTCTGCGGGAGAGACCATAAAGGTGGAAACCAGCTCCGTTGGCGCCTTTCAGGAGAGCGTCACAATGGACATTGAGAGAGTCAGAGGGATGAAGAATATGTTCCTGGGAGGAGAGGGATTCTTCCTGACAACTCTCACCGGGCCCGGAAAGGTATGGCTCCAGACAATGCCAATCCAGAGCATGACAGGAGAGATCTCCGGTTACCTGTCCGCCGACGGTTGACCGGATGTCGGGTGCGTGGCGGATCAGCAAGTGATGCTGTGGTGCGCGTCGATACAGATGCACTGCCCGGTAGGCATACCACGCATGGACACATGAACGCTCGGCTCAGGTTCAGACGGGTTGTACGGTGAACTCACAGCAGCTGTCATAACATGCCCATGTCGCGCAGCTGCCGACCCGGGTACATGGGGTCGCCGATTCTGCTATGGTCGGGATTTTTGCGTCTCTTCCTGGAGCAACCTCTCCTTACACTTGACACTACACTTGTAAGCAAGTCAAAATGACAAAAAGACACACCGTGAGCGTCTGGGGGAGGAAATACGGTGAATCATTTGCTTGTACGTGAAGTGGTCGAGCGCGCCCTGCGAGAGGACGTTGGCCGCGGAGATGTTTCCACCGAGGCAGTCATTCCCGCGGATGACCGGTCGATTGCTGTCATCCACTGTCGGTCGCGGGCTGTGATAGCCGGACTCGGTGTAGCAGAACTGGTATTTGCCACTGTTGATCCCGATGCGGTCTTTTATCCGGCAGTCGAAGAGGGAGATCCAGTATCTTCCGGGAGCGAAATAGCCCGGATTGAGGGTCGGACGCGGACCATTCTGAACGGGGAGAGAACTGCACTTAACTTTCTGCAGCGCATGTCCGGTGTAGCCACTCAGACACGCGGAATAGTGCGGGCTGTGGACTCAACGGGAGTGCGGGTGGTTGACACCCGCAAGACCGCCCCGGGCCTACGACTTCTCGACAAGTACGCGGTGCGCATGGGTGGAGGCGCAAACCATCGTTTCGGCCTGGATGATGCTGTGCTCCTGAAGGACAATCATCTGAGCGCCGCCGGGGGGGTGGCAGCGGCCGTGAAGCAGGTACGGGGACGGCTTGGCCACATGGTCATGATTGAGGTCGAGGTCACTACCCTGGATGAGGTGCAGGAGGCCGTCGCGACGGGTGTGGATGTCATAATGCTGGACAATATGGATCCCGCCACAATGCGGAAATCTGTCCGCATCATTAGTGGTGCCGCTACGGTCGAGGCCTCCGGAGGCATAACGCGTGAAACGGCGTTAGAGGCAGCTGAGAGCGGTGTGGATGTCATTTCTGTTGGTTCCCTGACACACTCTGTGGTTGCCCCGGATATCAGTCTAAATTTGCTAGAGGACGACGCTTGAGGGGGGAGCACAATGGAGGCACAATCTCATCTTCCGCAGGAATATGCGGACATGACAGGTGAAGAGGTGGATGCCGCTGTACGACGCGCCCGGGAGAAGCTCGGTTCTGACGCGGTGATACTGGGGCACCACTACCAGCAGGACAACGTCCTGAAACACGTTGACCACACCGGTGATTCTCTGCAGCTGGCTCGTTTGGCCTCAGAGCAGCCGGATGCCCGGTACGTCATATTCTGCGGGGTGCTGTTCATGGCAGAGACTGCTGACATACTGACCGAGAAGGATCAGGCGGTGATTCTACCGCACCTGTCTGCGGGCTGCCCAATGGCGGATATGGCAGAACTGGACGAAGTGGAGAGGTGCTGGAACTATCTGTGCTGTGAGCTGGGTGACGATATCGTGCCTGTTGCCTATGTCAACTCTTCAGCCGATATCAAGGCTTTCTGTGGCTCGCGCGGCGGTACGGTCTGCACCTCCTCCTCTGCGGATGAAGTCATGGCCTGGGCCCTAAGACAGGGGAATACTGTCCTCTTTCTGCCGGACCAAC
>PWGR01000006.1 GCA_003554565.1 Clostridia bacterium | reverse complement strand
TCACAGAAGGAGGGATATTCCGTGGCTATTGTGGCTGTGAGTGTCAGTCCGCTGGGTGCTAGTGTGAGCGTGAGTCGTTTTGTTGCCAGGGCACTCCTTGAGCTGGATGAATGTGATCTTCAGTACGAGATTGGCCCGATGTTTACTACGATAGAAGGAGATCCGGACGAGGTGTTTGCTGCGGTTCGCAGGATGCAGGAGGCCATGTTTGCGGAGGGAGCAGAGAGGGTTACAACGGTTCTCAAGATGGATGACCGGCGCGATCGTGCACACGGGATGCAGAATAAAATGGATTCCCTCCAGCAGAAGCTGAAATAATCGCATCAACCTATCTGTGCCTACCAGCCGGACGATGAAACCGCGCTTGCAGTTGCTGTGGGAGGGATGAGATGTGAACACTGTAGGTCTTGTGTATGACGACAGGTATCTGCTGCATGATAGTCCCAGGCACCCAGAGAATAAGCAGAGGCTGGAACTCATACTTTCCTATCTGAAGGATCGAAATGTGCTCGACCGCCTGGAGAACCTGACGCCAAGGCTGGCAGATATCAGTGAGATTGAATACGTACACGCTCCCGAATACATAGAGTCCATTCAGCATCATTCTTCGCAGGGATACAGCGCTCTGGACGCTGATACCTATGTTAACTCACACAGCTTCTCTGCTGCCCGGCTGGCAGCCGGCGGCTCCATTGCTGCAGTCGACAGCGTCATCGACAGGGAAGTTGATGCTGCGCTCTGCCTGGTTCGGCCCCCTGGGCATCATGCCGAACCTGACCGGGCCATGGGTTTTTGCCTGTTCAATAATGTTGCCATAGCAGCACGTCACGCCATTCGTGTGCACGGCCTGGAAAGGATCCTCATTCTGGATTGGGATGTCCATCATGGCAACGGGACGCAGGCGGCCTTCTATAATGATCCCCGGGTGCTTTACTTCTCCGTGCATCAGCATTTCATATTCCCGGGGACAGGTGCCGTCGTTGAGCGGGGAGCCGGAGAGGGTGAGGGATACACCATAAACGTGCCGTTTCCGGGTGGCTGCGCAGACGCAGACTATGAGTTGGCCCTGCGCGAGATCCTGATTCCGTTGTGCGATCGGTACCGGCCGCAGCTGGTGCTAATATCTGCAGGTCAGGATGCGCATGAGGATGATCCCCTGGCAGGTATGGGCCTGACCTCATCCGCCTACGGCGCAATGACAGAGATCGCCAGAGAGATCGCCCTCTCACACGCTGACGGCAGAGTCGCTGCGATGCTGGAAGGCGGTTACAGCCGTAAGGGTGCGCCTGAGGCAGTATTTTACATACTCGATGCCCTGGCCGATCTGGGGGCGGAGCGTCCGGAGAGGTCACACATGAGCTCGGTGCGTCCTGAGGTCAGAGATATACTTCGGGCCGTACGCAAGCAAACACTGTGATCCGCTGAAAGGCTGATCAGTCCTGTGTGGTCCAACAGAGGAAGCGCCCTCCCCGTTGACGGGAGCATTGTGAGTCCCGTCACTGAGAAGAGGGCGCACTCATCACTGAACAGTACCACCACCATCAGGTTGAAATGGCAATCAGTTCACTTCGCGGAAGGCAGCCGCGCCCGCGCCGCAAATCGGACATCTTTCCGCCGGTGAGCTTTCCAGGTTGCCACATACGGTACACAGGTACAGGTCCATATCCTGCTCGAGGTCGGCCAGGGCCTTCTCGTAGAGTCGCGCGTGCACCTCTTCGGCCCGCATGGCCAGCCGAAAGGACCTGGCGGCCTCCTTTTCGCCTGCAGCCTCGGCCGCCTCTACCATCGGCGGATACATCGTCTCGTACTCGTATGTTTCTCCTTCTATGCCTTCCTGCAGATTTTCCTCAGTTGACCCGATGCCCTTCATAGCGCGGAGATGTGAGTGGGCGTGAATAGTCTCTGCTTCTGCGGCCGCCCGGAACAACTTGGCTGCGGTAGTGTAGCCCTCTTTTTCTGCCTTCTCTGCGAAGGCCAGATACTTCCGGTTGGCCTGTGATTCACCTGCAAAGGCTTCTTTAATATTCTCTAACGTCTTTTCGTCCATAGACAGCACCCTTTCCGCAGTACCTTTTGCCAAGTCAATCATTCCTGTGGAAAAGATATCCTTACGCCAAAGAGATGTCAATCCTGAGAACACGCATTCGCAATGGCGTCGGCGGGCGGGAAAAAGACCAGCTGTCGTCGAAATCCCAATCGGTGTCTGTTTGCCCAGCGATTGAAATGGTGGGAGAGATCATTAATTGCTCGGTCGAGCCAGGTTGACCCTCATTACCGCGCTGCTTCTATCGGGTGCAATACCCGAGCTGCTCACGATGGGGTTCAGCCCCCTCACCCCCTATTTTGTGCTGGAGTTCTCTCTGACTGAGAGCCAGATAGGCCTGCTCGGTGCATCGATGGGGGCCGGCTCACTCGCACTGTCCGTACCCGCAGGTCGATTTGTGGACGAACAGGGATGGAAGAAGGTGCTCATGGCCGGCGCATTCATTTCTGCATTCTCGTTCGTTGCGCTGTCTCTTGCCGGTGGTTTCGTGGGATTGATTGCCGTACTATTTCTGGCCGGCGCATTTCGACCCTTTTCCGATATAGCATCCACCAAGGCTACCATGCTGGCAGTGCCCGGGCCGGAGCAGACCACGGCGGTGGGCGTCGTTCACGTGGGGCCTTCTTTGTCCAGCGTTCTGACTTCCATGCTGCTGCCCCTTATGGCCGCGGTTGTGGGTTGGAGGGCGGGCCTGCAGCTGGGTGCAGTTACTCTCATACCGGTGGGATATTGGCTCTGTTGGGTCCTGTCGCGGCAGCACCCGGGTACCACCGCCAGCGAGCCGCAGCTCGGGCAATCACTTGCCATTGTCACCATTCCTGGGTTCTGGAGGTGTCTGGCTATATGGGGCAGCTTCATGTCCGCCAACTTCGCCTTTCTTACCTTCTTCATCCTGCACCTGACCGGAGTGTCGGGGATGAGCCCACAAGCGGCAGGGGCGCTGCTGGCCGCAGCGCAGGTGGTGGCCATGGTGGGGCGCCCGCTCTGGGGCCTGGTTAGCGATCGCTGCTTCGGTGGGCGGCGCGTTCAGGCCGCGCTGATCATGGCAATCACGGGCACGTGCGTTTTCGTGGCTTTAGCATTCACAGTTGAAAACCCGGTCCCGGGGATCCCCGCAGCCATCGCGGTTGCGGCTGGTGCCAGCATCATGAGCTCCCGTCCCGTCGGCACAACCCTGGCAATGGAATATGTTCCGGCGGAAAGCGGTGGTCAGGCTCTCGCTCTGCTGTCGTTGATGACCTGGACTGTCGCGATGATTCTTCCACCATTTTTGGGATGGATCATAACCTTCACAGGCACATGGGCGGTAGCCTGGATCGTATCTGCGGCCATCACGGCCACCTCAATCCCGCTGCTCATCATGCTGATCCCAGCCGGGTCCGGTTCCGGATCATGAGGTTCGGAGCCGGTTCGAGCATATTGCATCGGGTGCACGTATACTCACCACTTGAGTGAAAAGCGCTGCTGTACCTGTTCAAATGTCCCGGTTCTGTGTGGTCCAGCGTCTCGAGCACTCCCCGGTGCATTGTCACCTCCCCGCCATTCGAACACCTTTGCATGCCTGGAGGAAACTGTGTCGGGAGTCACGAAAATGGTATGTACAATCTTAGAATGTCGTGATGTAGTTAGTATGGTTCGAGATGCGTTCGACTTCAGGATGTGTCGGGCTCATGACCGGGGAACAATCGAATACTTGGGGGGATATGTTCAAATGTACGGTTTTCACGGCAAGGTCCTGATTATAGATCTTACCAGTGAGACGGCGAGAGAAGAAGCGATATCCGATGACGTTTTGCAGAGATGCCTGGGCGGCAAGGGTCTGGGCAGCCACCTGCTCATGGAGTACCTCGAGCCCGGGGCAGATCCGCTTTCTGCTGAGAACAAGCTGGTATTTGCCACGGGACCGGCAGCCGACACCGTCGTTCCCGCTGCCAGTCGTTTCGGTGTATTCGCCAGGTCACCCCTTACCGGCTATTTTGGAGAATCATTCTCAGGTGGTCACGTTGCGCCGGTGATGAAGCGCACCGGGTATGATGCATTCATGATAGAGGGAGCTGCGGAGCGCCCGGTGTACCTGCATATCTCGGATGATGGTGTTACATTTGCAGATGCTTCCGGGATCTGGGGCAATGATGCTTTTGCAGCAGAGGATGCCCTGCTGGACGAAGCAGGGGTGGATGGAGCGCAGGCCGTGGTCATCGGACCCGCAGGTGAGAATCAGGTTCGTTTTGCCTGCATCAAGAACAATTACTGGCGGACTGCCGGGCGCACCGGGATGGGTGCGGTAATGGGGTCCAAATACCTGAAGGGTATTGTTTTCAGCGGGTCGAAGAGCACACCCCTTGCGGATGAAGAGATGCTTCAGGAATATGTCCGGGATATGATCAAAGAGTGCCGCGACACGGAGCGTACGGAGATAATGCAAACTCTGGGAACGCCGTATATGGTTGGTGTGACCAATGCTGCCTCTGCCTTTCCCACCCGCTACTGGTCGGAGGGCAGATTTGAACATTGGGAAGGCATAAGTTCAGATGCAATGCAGGAAACGATGGAGGTTCGGCCCAATGCCTGCCATCGCTGCTTTATGGCGTGCGGGAAAATGAGCAAGGTGACCGAGGGCAGGCACAAGGGATTAGTACTTGAAGGACCTGAATACGAGACACTTTATGCCCTGGGAGGGATATGCTGCGTCGACAGCATAGATGAGGTGGCATATCTCAATGATCTCTGCGACCGCCTGGGTCTGGACACGATATCAGGGGGTAACATGGTCGCCCTCGGAATTGAGGCAGGTGCAAGAGGAAAGCTGGAGGGGCAGCCGGATTATGGCGATGTAGACGGCATAGCCCGGTCGCTCAAACAGATTGCCCATCGTGAGGGCCCGGGAGAAATCCTGGCGCTGGGTGTGAGGCGGGCGGCCGAGGAACTCGGTCTGCAGGATTTGGCGATTGAGGTCAAGGGCCTCGAGCCAGCCGGATATGATCCGCGCCGGCTCCCCGGTATGAGTCTGGGGTACGCAGTTTCTGAACGCGGCGCATGTCATCTTCGCTCCAGCTTCTACATGTCTGAAATAAAGGGGGAGGCCTCCGAGGACGCTGTCGACAAGACACGGGAATTCTTCAATTTCGAAAACCGCAATACTTTCGAGGATTTACTGATTCTCTGTCGCTTCTACCAGCAGTTCATAGGCTGGGACGGGATGAAGACCATACTCGAGGCCACAACCGGGATGAAGCTCTCCCGGCGGGAAATGATGGATCTGGCGAGTGGAGTTGCCAGTACGATCAAGCGATTTAATATCCGCGAGGGGTGGACGCCGAAAGAGGATTGGCTGCCGGACCGTTTGTTCGAAGAGCCGATTGGTGATGATGACGAGTTCGTTGCGGACGAGCAGCTGCTGCGACAGATGCTCAGTGAGTACTATCGCCTGCACGGTTGGAATGAAGAGGGCATGCCGGTGGACGAATAGTCAACGGTGTATGCATATCAGCCGCCCGTCTCTGCCGGGCTTTCCGCAGCGCGGCAGAGACGGCGCCCCGCATTGCATCGGTTGGTTGGCATTATGACTTCCCGAGGCGTGCCCCCAACCACACCTGGCTTCAGTGTGTATGCGGCGTTTGCCTTTCTTCCGATATGCGATCCCTAACTCCCGCATAGGTGATTGCTCCGCCCAGCCCGAGCATGTAGCTGGCCGCTACCGCGACAATCAGCGGAACAGGGCCGATGGCTCCGAACACCGCAAGATCAGCAATGTGGTTGATGAGCACCATTGCCAGGATAAAGCAGTGCGTAGGGTATAGTGCCGCCCTGAGACAATAGAAGGCAGGGGCATGACCGCAATCTTACGAGCATTGAGGCGAGAGGTGAGTCCCGCTGCTGCTACAGTGAGCCCCATGACCGGGCTTAGCATGCACGGCACTGCGTCGAGACCCCGGCTGACGATGCTCATCGCCCATGAGCAAGATAGATGCTGCAGGCCCACGAACATTATCGGACTTGTATAACTCGTTTTTAGCAAGTGACCTTTCTGGGCAAAATTGATTAGCTAATTGTTGTTTGCAGGAAAATTTATGGGTTCATCATCGGACAGGTTGTCAAGAATGTCCTTATACAGACGGGTGTGAACCTTCTCCGCCTCCATCGAATAGCGGAAAGATTTCGCTGCATCAGTTTCTCCGGTGTCCTCCGTCCTTTCGGCCGTCGGAGGGTACACGCTCTTATGTTCGTAGGTTTCTCACTCGCCCCCTTCACGCAGGTCTTCCTCCGTGGAGCCCACACCCTGCATGGCCCGCAGGTGACTGTGTGCATGGATGGTCTCAGCCTCTCTGCAGCTCTGTAACATTCTTGCTGCGGCTCGATAACTGTCTCTCTCGGCGCGCTCGGCAAAGGCCAGGTATTTGCGGTTGGTCTGTGATTTGTTGGCAAATGGTTCCTCCAGGTTCTTCAGTGCGTATCCATGTGGGACAACCTCCTTGCCACGAAACGATACTCCGTAATATGCAGAGTTATACGCTGGAGTCAACCCCTTTCCTGGATCG
>PWGR01000315.1 GCA_003554565.1 Clostridia bacterium | reverse complement strand
CATATCTTTCATCCTTTCCACAGGCTGTTTCGGTTCATATCGCACGGCAGGGAAGGTCCGGACTCCCGCCGGCGGGAAACCCTCCCTTCGCACAGTTTCTGCAGGGACGGGGAAAATCCCCCGGAGGTCCCCCTTCGATCTTCCGCTGCTTTTGGGAGGAATCTGTGAGAGCCCGAGGAAGACGATGTTTCTATCGGTAGGATGTCGAGGATAACATTGTAGGAGGAATGCGCATACAGAACCAGGACGACCATGCCGATCGACAGTTGAATGTCGTATCTTCGGTTGAGTGCATCTTCAGGGAATGACTACCGATCCCTCGGTGACCGCATATTGGTCCCCTGCCCAGCGGGAGACCAAATGCTCGATTTTGGTGCGATCAACAGGAGAGACGTTCGTTTTGATGCTTGGCAACCTCGGCGGAGTTCTCGGGAATACGGCAGTGTTCTTTGATGTGTATCCTCACCTTGTTTACCGCATCGACCAGGCCATACCGGAGGTAATCGTTCCCGGATTCAATTGAGCGAGGACTCCCCAGCACTAAACGCACCTGATTGGTGGCGTGTCCAGGTCGGACTGGTGGGCCACGAAGAAGATCCCCTCCTCGATGATCGGCCCGCACGCTGGATGCTAGGAGTTATCTGGTGCTAGAAACTGCAGGAAAATGACGAAAGGCGGCGAATATGTTATAAATAACATTGCCTGTTTCTGCCGTATGGAACTCAGCTGGTCTTATTGCGGGTAGCAAGATGTCAGGGAACTTTTATGGCACGATAGCATTCCGGCGACGGGCAGTGCGGAGGGTCACACAGGCCATCGCGAGTGCATAGTGCGTTTTAGCCGCTGGGCCGGCAGGAAGTGTTCAGCGACGCGGCAGGCAGAACACCATGAGACGGAGGGATAAATATGGACAAATACGTGTGCACAGTCTGCGGCTACGTGTATGATCCGGCGGAGGGAGACCCTCAGGGTGGCATTGATCCAAATACACCCTTTGAGGATCTTCCGGATGACTGGATATGTCCCGTGTGCGGAGTCGACAAAGGCCAGTTTGAGAAGCAGGACTGAATGACGCCGACCGACACTGAGATGGCGGGGTCATATGGCCGCCCGACCGGCCCCGGCTCCTCTCCTCACGATGAGGACCGGGGCCAGTCGAACAGCCCACCTCATTCTGGCTCCTTCTCGCCAGGAATTGACCGTCCCTCGTACCTAAGCACCATATCGAAGCCGAGTTCCCGTATTATGTCTCCCATCTGTTCAGGAGTCTTCCTGTCCATGGGAAGCTCGTCAAGTGCGGCCAGGCGGGTGATTATCCGGGCCACTCTCGATGCATCCATCTGCAGGAATCGCTCGTTGACCTTGTCCAGCGAGTCCCAGTAAGTATGTCCGTAACCTCTTGGGGCCGCACTTGTCCCGGGTTGTTTGGATGAAAACGTGGCGGACGGTATACCCCGTCTGGCAAATGGATACATGTCGGAGTAGAGGCTGAGTGAGTCTCCGACCGACATGTCCCTCTCGTAAATCTCCCGCGCCAGTCTATTGAAGAATCTAACTGCCTCGGGCCAGCCCTGCAGGACTAACTGTGAACGGTCGCCACGACCCGCACCGTCCAGATTGAGCATAAAGGCTACCTTCTCCTGGTCACTGTCTTCCGCATGGTGCTCTGAGCCTATAAGGCCCATCTCCTCCTGAGCAAAAGCCACAAAGCGGATGGTGCGGGACAGATGATCCTTGTGTGGCACCAGGGCACGCATGGCCTCGAGAGCTACAGCAACACCAGCTCCATTGTCAGCCGCTGCCTGACTTATGTCGTGGCCGTCGTAGTGCCCCCCGACCACTATTACTTCCTCCGGTTTATCGCTTCCCGTAAGTTCACCGATTACATTGTAGGATGTGGTCTCGTATATTTCGTTCGATGATTCGATGCGAACTCGCACACCGGCCTCCGAGTTCATACGTAGGATCTCGTGGCCGGTTTCATATGAGACAGATATGGCGGGGACCTCACATGCCCGGCCAAATCGCGCCGAGCCCGTCTCCGGCAAGCCGCCCGGCTCCCCGCGCATCCAGATGAAACCAATGGCACCAGCCTCAATGGCGCGGCCCAGCTTCTCCCCCCGGTGCATCGTGCGGTGGTAAAAGCGCGGGGTAGCCGTGGTAACCATCACTACAGCACCCTCTATCTCTTCTTGCCTATCTTCGTAGACCTGTGGGTGTCCGTCACCCAGATAGACGAGGGGGGCTTCGACCTCGCCGGGCGGACAGTAAGGCAGTGCAATGCAGTCCAGCTTTCGCTCCTGTGGAGCTGTGGCTGTCAGGGTGGTTGACTTCCTCTTCCAGCCCTGGCACGTGAACTTCTCCCGGTATGTACGGTCGGCACCGGCGTCCCTGAAGGCCCCCTCAATGAACTCAGCAGCCCTGCGCTCCTCTTCGCTTCCGCCAAAGCGGGAGCCAAATTTCTCAACTAGCTCGGTGAGAAACTGGATTCCCGAGCGACTCAGGTAGAGGTCGGCGATGACCTGGCGATCCACATCTTTCAACACACTCACTCCTCCTTCAGATGATTGAAGTTACCCAGCTATTCTCCCCCAACCTACCCCTACCCTGCAATTTCCCCATACACAGTCAAACTCCGGGCAACGAGTACACATGGAGCTCGGTGCGGCTGTGCGGGGACGCGGCATCGCTGTCCAGCCCGCTTGTGAGTAAGACCGGAGGCGGATTGATTCTGCCAGTAGGAGGGAACTTTTTCTTTTCTCCATAGTCAGCATAATACAGATGCCATAAACAATACGAAATCTTTCAGGAGGGGAAACGCATGTCAATCAAACACCTTTTCTACGCAGTCACCGTGTTGGCACTGGCCGGGGTGCTGGCGGTCGCGGGTCTGTATTCGCCCCCGGCAGCAGACGCCGGGCAGGACCAGGAAGCTCAGACCATCACCGTGCGTGCCACCGGCACAATCGAGACCGCTCCAGACACAGGATACATCCAACTTGGTGTCCATACCCGGGCAGACAGTGCCGAACAGGCCGTCGAGAAGAACTCGGATGAAATGAAGGCAGTCATCGACGCAATGATCGATGCCGGAATTGACGAAAGCGACCTGTCCACCTCACGCTTCTCAGTATCACCTGTCTACGAGCAGCGAGACCGGGAAGAACGCCAGCTGGTAGGATTCCAGGTGCAGAACACTGTTGAGGCCGCCATACGCGACATTGAGCACATCGGGCACGTCATCGACGCCGCCGTGAGCGCGGGAGCAAACACCGTCGACAATATCAATCTACAGGTATCTGATCGCGAATCACTGGAGGATGAAGCTATCCAACTGGCCGTGCAAAGAGCACGCGAGAAAGCCGAAGTCGCCGGTGCGGAGGCGGGCCAATCTATCGTCGGCGTAAGTAGCATGCAGGTCATAGACGAGGTCGTTGGGATCCCCCGCATGCGGATGGAAGATGCCGCATATGGCGAGGTTCCCATAATGCCGGGACAGATCAGTGTGAGCTCAACCGTACAGATGATCTTCGAGATCAGGTGACCTCAAAAGGGGCGGCACTGCTTCTGCTGCGCGCGCCACCCCTTTGTGACCATCGCCGACTGGCAGAGCGCTCGAATACCAGCAGTCATTTGACGAGACTGAAAGTATCCTGTCCGATCTATTTCTGACACCTCGCGTCGCGGCAAGATTGACCAGCATATTGGTATGGCCCGATAACAACGCATATGCTAACATTTCCAGAAGATGATCCAGTATACTTCACCGTTCTAGCTCGCAGATCACACGGAAAATATCGCCGAGATATGGAACCTGTGGCAGTTCTGCACGTCAGGAAACGGCATAAGGGAGGTTAGAGCCGTGCCGCTTCTGGAAGTAAGAGACTTGAGCAGGGTATACGTAAGTGGGCAGCAGACCGTGACCGCCCTGCGCGACATTACCTTTGCAGTGGATCCAGGCGAATTCATGTCCATAATGGGACCCTCAGGATCCGGAAAGTCAACCCTGATGAATATCCTCGGCTGCCTGGATCACCCCACCGATGGCGATTACCTCATAGGCGGGAGGTCAGTACTGAATCTTAAGACCAGTGAGCTTGCCGAACTCCGCGGCGGGAAGATTGGCTTCGTTTTTCAAACCTTCAACCTGATCCCAACGCTGACCGCACAGGCCAATGTTGAGGTGCCGATGATGTACCGGGGACACCCGGCGAGAATTCGCCGGGAAAGAGCACTGAAGGCGCTCGAACGGGTCGGGCTCGAGCACCGGGCAGACCATCTACCCAGCCAGCTGTCCGGGGGCGAACAGCAGCGCGTGGCAGTGGCGCGGGCCCTCTCCACCGACCCGTCGCTGATTTTGGCCGATGAACCCACTGGAAACCTCGACTCGGAGACCAGTAGATCCATCATGAAGCTGCTGCGGCAGATCAATGAAAATACCGGGGTGACCGTCATACAGGTAACGCACGATGATGATATGGCCACCTACGGCGAACGCCTGATGGCCCTGCAGGACGGCAGGATCACGGAAGATCATCAGGTTGACACTGCGGGGTAATCCTCGTGTTCAACTGGAAGGAGTGACGCTCCATAAATATGCTGCAAAGAATACTGGGAGCACTTGTGATTGCCACACTGCTCATCGCAGGCGGTGTATACGCCTACAGAACCCTGCTGACCGCACCTGATGAAGCGGAGCAGGTCATCTACGCCACCACTGAGGTTGAACGGGGTGATCTGCACATAACCGTACAGGGCTCAGGGAACCTCAACCCGCGTTACTCGGAACAAGTGCGCTCCCATACCGAAGGGATACTGGAAGAGGTCCTCATCGACCAGGGTGACACCGTTGAGGAGGGAGAGGTCGTAGCCCGCATGAGTAGCGATGCCCTCCTCGAGGAAGTAGATCAAATGGAGAGACAGCTGGAGCGGGCCATCACCGAGCTGGGCATGACCCTGGGGGTAGAGCCGGAGGAGGCCCTGGCAATGGATCCCAATCAGGGAATCCATATCACCGCACCTATCGACGGACGGGTGCAGAACATACAGGCAGAGGAGGATCATCACGTCGACAGGGCCAGTGTTGTTGCCGAAATCATCGAGGACTCCAGTGTCCTGGTAGAGGGAGAGTTCACCCCGCGACAGTTTGATGAAATCGAAGAGGGAATGCAGGTCGAAATGTATCCAAAGGATTTCTCAGGAACGGTGGAGGGGGAAATAGTAGACGCAAATCCAGTACCGGTTCCCCGGGCCAACCGCTATGTACATGAGGTCACAGTCAAAGCTGAAAACCCCGGACTGCTGCAGCCGGGCAGCAAGATGGACATAGCCCTCTCAGGATCAGGGACTGTGGCTGCAGAGGTGTCCGGATATGCAGATGAGACCCTGGTCTGGTCATCCGCCGAGGGCACTGTGGTGGATGTCCCCGTACGCGAGTGGCAATCGGTGGATGAGGGTGACACCCTCTTGATACTGGGTGGTTCAGATACCCGGGACTTCATCTACGAGGAGCAGCTAAGAATCGAAGACAAGCAGCGAGAAGTCGAGGAAAAACGTCTGCTGAAAGAACAGTTGGATATCCGCTCGCCCATCAATGGAATGGTGGGACACGTAATGATGCCGGTGGAGGGACAGGAAATTTCCGATGGGCAGACCATCGCTGCAATTATAGATACCACCATGATGTCTGCAACTATCGAGGTTGATGAGGTAGACATCGTGCACCTCGACCAGGGTATGGAGGCCGAGGTTACGGTCGATGCCTTTCCAGGAGATGTTTTCCCCGCCGAGCTCACCGGTCTCGATATGATGGGACGCGATGAGGAAGGAATCACGGTCTACCGCGTCCAGATTGATGTGCGGCAAACTGAGAGAGTCAGGCCGGGCATGACTGGAGACATCTCCATATTCGTTGATGAAGCAGAAGACGTGCTGCTGATTCCCATAGAGTCAGTCTACGCCGAGCAAGACCAGGCCATGGTCGAGGTCCTGACGGAAGGCAATCAGGTTGAGGCACGAGAGATCGAGGTCGGCCTGATAGGCGCACGATATGCGGAAGTAGAAAGCGGCCTGGAAAAAGGAGAAACCATCGTCACCGGCAGTACGGAGGACCTCCTCGAGGGAGACGAGCTGGATGAGGAGACCCCCAGCATCATTCCGCAGGGTGGCGGGTGATCGCGGTGGATAAACAACATGTAAACCGCAACCCCGTAATTCGTGCCTGGTTTGGACTGCAGACCGCCGTATCCGGTGTGTTCGCACACAAGCTGCGGAGCGCCCTGACCGTGCTTGGTGTCATGATCGGAGTCGCCTCTCTCCTGGTCCTGCTGGCGATAGGACAGGGAGCACAGGTAGCGATAGAAGAGCAGTTCGAAAGCCTCGGGGCGAATCTGATCCGGGTGGAATCGCATCGCTGGAACATCCGATTGCGCATCGCGGATGCCCCTGAGATCACCGAACGGGTACCGACTGTGATCAAGGGAATGCCGCTTCTCCGAGACGAAGAAGTTCAGGTAAGATACCGGAGGCTGCTCGAAGACCTGCCGGTCATAGGCGTGACGGAAAACATGCTCGAAGTCAGAGACCAGAGCATGCAGATCGGCCGGTTCT
>PWGR01000055.1 GCA_003554565.1 Clostridia bacterium | reverse complement strand
GATAACCGGTGCGCGCCGCAAGGACTTCGTCGACAAGCGCATCGGCGATTCTGTCCTGCGTGCAATGAATGACCGACAGACCATTGTGCAGGACGGTTCTGCTGGCGCCGCCGAGGCCGTACTCGATGAGAACCAGGGCGAGCCGGAGTTCACCGGCACCGTCATCACACCGATTGTGGTGCACGGTGACCCATATGGTGCCGTCATCGTCGGTTCCGTGGAGGATGATGAGCCGATCGGTGATGCTGAAGTGAAGCTGGCGCGCTCGGCGGCCGGGTTTCTCTCCCGGTTTCTCGCGGAATGATCGCCGGGCGTCCCGGGGAAGGTGCGCCATGTGGTCAGGTGATGTGGTTGCAAGCGCAGGTCAGAATATCCTGAATCCTCCGGGCCGGGCGCACGCCGCAGATGCGGTGCGTCGGCCCGGATCCTGTTCGGATCCAACCATGTGGTGACTCTCCTGCATATCCATCAAAGGGGGACAGACCGGCCGAGATTCTCACTGCGTGCTGCGCCCCTGCGCTGCTTCAGTGTTGGCGGCGCTGCCACCAGAAGTTCCCATTCGGATCGACGGCGGCTACAAGAATCTCGCTCAACTCGGGGGCACCAATCTTCTGCAGCTGCTCCACCAGCCATTGACGATCCCGGCCTAATGCATGTAGACCGTCGTAGTTTATTGATGCATCCACTACCAGTGCGGCGGGAAGGCTCTCGGAGGGCAGGTCAAGATTAAGATCCGATACCTGAACTGGTCTGGACTTGGTTTTGGGGATTACACTCAGACTACCGGACATCTCGAGTATCGCATATTGCACGTCGGGCAGCGATGGATTTTGCTGCTGCCGGAGCTGTTCCATCAACTCATGCACGGTATAACGGGCTTTGCGCATATTCTGTTCGTTAATCTGCCCATTTTCAATTATTATGGTGGGCCTGCCGTTTACCAGCGACATTATTTGTGGGAACTTGAGACACAGATATGAGATTATGATCTGCAGCCCGGCCAGGGTCGCCATGGGTATTAGTCCTGTCCAGATGGGAGTATTGGGGTCATCGATGACGAATACCGCGGCCTCGGCGATCATGATGGCCACGACCAGATCAAAAGGCGAAAGCTGACCAACCTCGCGTTTTCCCATGAGCCGAATCAAGACCAGGGCCACGAAGTAGAAGAGGATGGTTCGCAAGAATACGGTCAGCAGGTCCTGCACGCCAGGGTTCACCTCGTCTGAGTACTGTGCGAATATGATGCCCCGTTTATGCATTATCATGGGATACTCCCGCCACATTCCCAGTGTTCTCTTCGCAGCAGGTGCAGATACTATCACTGTCGCCCGCTCTGCGCGCCACTGCGGGAGGGAAGGTGGAAAATGGCGAGACTCATGAGCGACAGGCTCAAGTATGAGTTGGCGAGGGAGCTCGGCATCGACGACCTTCTGAAGCAGCACGGTGGTGACTGGGGCGCAATGCCGGCTAGATCCTGTGGTTCCCTGGTCCGCGCAGCTATTGCGCGTGCCGAGAGAGCCATGGCTGAGGAGCAGATGCGCCAGTAAGGGCGACGGCGGGCGGGGTGCTGCGGCGCCCCGCCCACACAAGAGATCTCTGGAGGAGGCGGAGCCCGAGGAGATCTCCCATCTTCCATTTACCGCAGGAAACGAAATCCTTACTCTTGATATTCACTGCTCAGGTATGTCATGCAGTTGGCACACCCCTGCGATATGCATACAGTAGATCCCGGCAAAATGGGTGGAGGAGGCGGGCTACCGTTCTCGAATTCCTCAGCACAGAAGTGCTGACCCGTGGGGCAGAACCCGAGAGTCGGGTCCATAGGCCGGTGAAGGTGAAAGGGGTGTTCCTCTTTGTCCAAGCTTGTTAGCTTTCTCTATCGACTGGCAAGAATGGCTAATGATGTCGAGACCCTGAGCAGCGGGAATCCAAGGAGGGTAGCCAGGCGAGCGAAAAACAAGGTCATAGGGCGCAAGCTTATGCGGAGTATCATGCGGTAGAGGGGGGATGAGCTGTGAAGACGATTATTGATGAGAGAAAGATAGGCGAAAAGCTGACTGTCGGTGTGCAGGCAGAAGCAGGTGAAGTGGGTCTTTTTGTGGCTTCCGAGGACGTATCGACTAGCTGTGCCTTTTATCCCGAGGAATGGGAGAAATTCGTTGAGGCCGTCAATGAAGCTGATGCGAGAATCAGAAAAGACACCTGAGTGTTGCGGGGACAGGATGCGCGGGGGCAGGTTTTCTCAGCGTTTGGCTCAGCTCAAGACACTGCGCTTTGCCTCCTGCCCCTTCCGCACTGCAGCAGGCAGTAGGCGGGACAATTCATGTTACTTGAGAGCACCTGCCGGGAGGATATATGTGGCAAAGCTGTGGCTGGTGCACGGGCCTTGCTGTGGTGCGGCTTTTCTGCTCAATCGGCTCCATCGGCATATGCCGGGAGCGTCATTCCGTCATTTTTCAGATTATGCGCCAGCCGCAGGCATAGAGATACCTCAGGGGTGACAACGGGTGTTTCACCTCGTGTTGATTATTGGGAAAGGGAAAGTCATTAAGTGCGCCATCTTTTTCGCGGTTGTGTTGCTCATGCTTATGCACATGGTGGTGAGCGGTGATGCCGATGGGTATGTCGTCTTCATCATAGATGATCTCGGGAATTGGGGTGAAGGGACCGAGGCACTGTTCAAACTTGATGTGCCGATCACAGTTGCAGTAATGCCATTCAGCCGCACCGCCCGGGAAGAAGCAGCTCTGGCCGAGGAATCCGGTTTCGAGGTGCTCATGCACGTACCCATGGAACCAGAAAAGGGAAGACCGGAGTGGTTGGGCGATCACGGTATTACCACTGACCTGAGTGATGCGGAGATTGCAGAGAGAATACGGCTCGGCCTGCGGCGCATAGAGGTGGCTGTTGGTATGAACAATCACATGGGATCAGAGGCCACCCGGGATGAGAGGGTTATGCGCGCAGTGCTGCGTGTGGCCGTCCAGGAAGGGCTGTTCTTTGTGGACAGTAAGACCACGCCAGATTCGGTGGTTGCGGATGTTGCAGAGCAATCAGGCGTGCCTCACCTGCAGAGGGATGTATTTCTGGATAACCAGAGGGATCAAACGCACATTGAACAGCAGATTCTGACGCTGGCAGACATAGCTTTACAGAGGGGTTACGCCGTAGGGGTTGGGCATGTAGGCCCGGAAGGGGGTAGCGTAACCATTCGAGCCATCGAGGCCATGATCCCGCGGCTGCAGCAGCGCGGCGTCGAAATCGTACCGGCATCTTTTGTGCTCCGTACGGGCAGGCAATGATTCGCATCAACCGCCCGCATCAGGGAATTTCTGTGCTGAGGAGGCTGGTGGTATCGTTTCCGAACACGTCGGTTGCCTCGATGAGTATCCGGTAGGCACCGGGTCTTTGGTACTGGTGTGCTGCCCGTGTATCGAGTTCTCTGCTCCTCGTCCGGAATGACTGCCACATATTGTGGAACGTGTCACCCTTATAATCGAAGTCCACCGCCCAGTAGTCGATACAGTCGGTGAAGTGCCCACCGCCCCGCAGCCGTTCGGGAAGCAGCTCCGGGTCGGCGAGGGTGAAATCGGTGAGCTCGACGGTGACTCTCCTCTGATGCACCTTTACATCTACCTCCAGGCGGTTGAGCTGGGAGAAATGAAGCCCGCCCGCCTCTTTCATCGCAGGGATGTCCCACGGGATCTGTATGAGTCTGATATGAGTCCCGCATTCCCGGTTCAGGCGGGCAGCTCTGGTGTCTGCCTCCGGCGCAAACTCCGTACTCAGGATGTCAACACCCGGGTAAGAAGTCTCTTGCGCGTCGTGTGTAGTGCGAGGCGGGATACGTCGGACATGATCCACCGCCGTCCCAGCTTTTCCGCCGCTGCACCTGTTGTCCCTGAGCCGCAGAAGAAGTCCGCGGTGAGGTCACCTTCCGAGGATGATGCCTGTATCAGGCGTGAGATCAGGTGTTCAGGCTTCTGGGTGGGAAAACCCACTTCCCTTCTCTCTGTACTCATGGAGTTCAGCGTCCTGAGCTCGTCTGTATCGAGGTAGCTAAACACATCATCTGCCGGGATGCCTTCATCTGCATAACACCTTTTGCCCGTATCGCCCCGTACGAAATAGGCCCGTCCGTGCCGGTCTATCCTGTCGTATCTTTCGGGGTTGCGGACGGGCAGGCGAATGTCGTTGAACATGGATCCGGCAAGTAGTGCAAGAATTGGGGTTGGTGCTGATTTTCGGAGTGTTTTGGGCACTGTCCCAGATCGTTGCGGGTAGGTGTGCGCCTCCCATCGCCTGAGGGGTGCCGAACTTGCCAGTATATGGGCATGCAAGGGGTTTTTTGAGCACAGGAGTCACAGGAGGGTGCACAATCTTGATGCAGTTTTTTGCAGAATATCAGGCTCCCTGCGGCCATAAGTGGGCCGCGATGATGTACAGGAAGGCATCAAACTTGTGTTTGATGCGCAGAATCACCGACTCCAGCCATCGGTTAGCCGCCAGCCGGATGTATTTTCCGGAAACCACCACGTTGCCAGGGATACAGAAGATCTTTCTGCGAAGCGTCCGTGCCCTGTAGGTTTTCACTTCCCCGGGCATGATCGCCGTCTTCATCCAGTTGAGCAGGTTATAGGCGATGACCTTGATCAGGGCATAGGCCCGGTTTTGAAACAGGGTGCGCTGGCTCTGTTGATCCATGGCAAACCCATCCTTGAGTTCATCGATGCGATTTTCCACGGTGCATCGCTGATTGTAAAAGTGCCAGACTTTCTCCGGAGGATCCTCTAAGTTGGTGTAGATCACCTGGTGCTTCAGCCCACGTACCACCTTTTGACCCGTCTTTCGGTCGTATTCTTCGCGGATGAACACGAACCGTCGCTCCTTCTTCCAGCCATAAAGGGGGATTCGCAGTTCAGCCACATGATGATCCTCATCGAGCTTTTGCCAAAGGTTCATTCGATCCAGATACGCAATGGCCTTTTGCAATCGCTGGGTCTTTCTAATCTTGCAGGCATACAGAAGTTGCCGATCCTCCAGGAACGAGAAGGTGGTATCCGAAGAAAAGCCCGCATCAAGGCGCACACCCCGTATGACCCACTTCTCAGGCAGGGATCGCTCCGTATCAATGAAGAACTCAGGGAAGCCCCGGGCACTGCCAGAATAAAGGTCCAGGTGGGTGATCTCATCCGAACCTCCCAGGAAAGATACCCGGCTGTTGTACGAGGGGCGACCCCGGTACCGGGGATTGTATCCCACGTGACCTCCTCCCTGGTTACCGTGCAAGGTAATGACCGTATCATCGATGTCGATCCATACGTTCCGGGGCTGTTCCGTAAGAGACTTTGCTTCGAGGAGACGACGATTGATGTTGACAATCTGCTCGACATGTGCCGAGTTGAGTTCGGAAAGCATTCGCCTCAGAGTGCGCTCATCCGGGTAGCGCGTGATGC
Source organism: Clostridia bacterium (assembly GCA_003554565.1). Lineage (GTDB taxonomy): Bacteria > Bacillota > Sulfobacillia > SLMV01 > SLMV01 > PWGR01. Next base: position 1,248 of record PWGR01000055.1, on the reverse strand, counting down.
CCTTGATATTGTGATACCCCGGATCCTTTTTCAAGATCTCACTGTGACTGAACCGGGAGATTCCAAGGAGGTTGGCATCTACCAGGAACTCCAAGAGCTCCTCGGAAGAGTATACGCTATTTCGTCCCTTCGGCTTATCGAATTCCTCGGTGATCATGTCCGAAAAACCCACGGTCCGCTTGAATGCCTCTACCAGTGAGAAGTTCCCGAAAGCCGTTGTGTTACGATTATCGAAACGCACCTCGTAGTCGACGTCCCGGAGACGGTTTTCGAGAGCCTTCTTTGCCTCATTGACCTCATGCGGGGAGAAAACCTGTTCAAATTTGACTTGTGTGAAGTCCTGCTCTTCTGTTACGATCATCTTGAGGGCTCCTTTCACCGATTACTCGGTATTTCTCCTAAATACACACTTCGCTGTGTGTGCAAAGGAGCCCTCTTTTTATTGTCATGTTTTTTTCCGTAACCACCATCGCTAAAACCCCACCCAGCTAGGCTTCACGCTCGATTCCAGAAGACTACTTGCCGGATCTAGGTTGAAAACATAGCGTTCTGATTTGCTGTACCGCAGGATCATGTCGTGCTTTCGCTTGAAATCCCTGCGTGGGCCGCTTCCAATGTCGTAGTGCCATATGATTTCGTTTCGGAAATTATCCCGCCCGAAGATCTCGTCAGCGACCACTTTGACGTAGTGACCTGTGTGCCAATCGAGATGAATGTAGAGGGTTCCCGTATCTGACAGGAGCTGCCTCATCAGATTGAGCTGCTCATAGATCATCTGCAGGTAAGAGGATAGTCCCTGGCTCCAGTTATCACTATAGGCTGTCTTGCTGAGCACTTTGTCACCGGCAGATGCTCTCTCTTTACCCACCCGGACCGGGACGGTAAATTCTGCACCGGTTGCAAAAGGAGGATCAACATAAATGAGGTCTATTTCGCCAGCGAAGTCCTCAAGCAGAGAGGTCATCACGTAGCGGTTGTCACCCAAGATCAGCTTATTTTTCCAGTCGCGGGGGTAGTTGTCCGGCCATGCCACCAGCGGCAGTCGATACTGCTGCACCCGCGGCCCGGTCACTCTCTCACTGACGCGGAGGGGCAGTGCCTTTCTCTCGACATCATTCTTGCCGTTCCACACCAGCCCGACATCGGTAGAAAGCCCTTCAGATAGCAATTGTTTTTCCTCCAATCAACTGTTAATTTCGCCTCTCTCTCTGCTCTTCCTTCCGGGATCCCATCCGGGAGAAGGTTGAT
>PWGR01000314.1 GCA_003554565.1 Clostridia bacterium | reverse complement strand
ATGAAGCGCCTGATGGCCGGGTGGTGATGAAAGGGCTGCCGGGAGACGAAAACTGCACGCTGCCCCAGGAGCAGAACGGCACGTTGATCCAGCCAGATCCCCGGGCGCATATTACTCAAATGACCGGATACTGCGCCTGGCACCGGTGGCGGGCTCTCTGGAGGAGGATGTCATGAGCTACGATAACGTTATGGACTTGATTGGCCACACTCCCATCGTCACGCTCGATCGATTTTTCCCGCACGGACGCGTGCGGGTTTACGCCAAGCTGGAAGGGTTCAATCCGAGCGGAAGCATCAAAGACCGCATCGCCCTGGCTCTGCTCCGGGACGCCAGGGACAGAGGATCAATCAGCCCGGGCGACACTATCATCGAGCCGACCGACGGTAACATCGGTGTTTCTCTGGCCATGCTGGCTGGTCCAATGAAATACAGCTTCATCGCCGTCACCCCGGAAGATACTCCTTCCGCACAGGTGGCGGCCATGCGCCAGTTTGGCGCCCGCGTCATTCATACCGCCGCTGGCGACGGTATGCCTGCGTCCTGGAAGCATGCCGAGGAGCTGGTCCGCAGCAAAGGCCATAAAACTCTCTCTCATTTTACCCGTGCCGTAGCCTCTGAAACGCACCAGCGCACGACAGCACGCGAGATCCTCCTGTCGCTCGGCGTACACCTCAACTACTTCATTGCCGGTGTGGGCAGCGGCGCGACATTCACCGGAGTGGCCTCAGTGCTGCGAGAGCACATACCTGACGTGAAGCTTCTGGCTGTGGAGCCGGCCGCCTCACCTGTTCTCTCAGGCGGCGAGCCGGGAAGACACGCCATCCGGGGTATCGGGTGCGGCTGCGTTCCGCAGCTGTTGGACCGCTCTCTCATCGACCGCATTGTAACGGTGGGCGACGGGGAAGCAGCGAGTGCTGCCCGAAAGCTGGCCCAGAGGGAGGGGCTGCGTGCCGGACCATCCTCGGGCGCAGTACTGGCGGCAACCGGGAAACTCGTCGAGGAACTGCCCGCCCGTCCGTGCAGACGGAGCGTGATTCTGATCATCCTGCCCGATGCGGGACATAGGTATATCGACCTCTAGAATGCGCACCGGGCGCGGGCCTCGCTGTTTTTGAAAACAGAGGGAGTGGATGCGCTCTGCCCGCAATACCGCCGGTCGACGAGTACTCATATCCCCGCTCTCATGTGCCTTCATGATCACTGTCCCGACAGAATGCTGGCAGTCGCTGGCCCCACCAGGAAGAATGGGTGCAAGTGAACCGCCACCCCCAGCCAATCAACGGGTCGCGCGGCGCACGGCGGCAGGATTGTTCTCACCGCCAGGAGAAAGGCTGGGCGGGAGGGAGATGAACGGACAGTGCACGAGAACGAGGATCTCAACCGAGTACACCACCTGATCGACGATGACCGGGACAAGTTCTTGCAGATCCTGCATCGATTGGTGGCACAACCCAGCATCAGTGCCCGCAACGAGGGTGTGGCCGAATGCGCAGAGCTGCTGTGTCAGGTTATGCGCGAAATGAACATCACTTCTCGCATCATCCCAACCGAGGGCCAGCCCGTCGTCTACGGAGAAATCATCAACGATCCCAATGCCTATACACTGCTGTGTTACGGTCACTACGACGTACAGCCGCCAGAGCCGCTGGAACAGTGGGAGTCCCCGCCCTTTGAGCCGGAGGTGCGCGGGGGGCGAATCTACGGCCGCGGCGTGGGCGACAACAAGGGGCAGCTGCTGGCTCATGTTCTGGCCGCAGCAAAGTGGCTTGAAGCATGCGGGAGCACCCCGGTCAATGTGAAGTTTGTGTTTGAGGGGGAGGAGGAATCCGGCTCACCGAACCTGCGGGCATTTGTGCGGGAAAACGCGGAGCTCCTGCGCTCCGATCTCGTCTACATCTCCGACGGGGGAATGCACCCCTCGGGCAATCCCACCCTATCCCTCGGCAACCGGGGAATTTTGGGTGTCAGCCTGATCGCCGAGGAAGCAGACCGTGATAATCACTCCGGGAATAAAGGGGGAGCGGTGCCCAACCCGGTATGGACGCTGCTTCACCTGCTTGCTTCAACCGTGCACCCCTCCGGTGAAGTGCTGATTGACGGGTTCTACGACGACGTACGCCCGATCACGGAGACGGAGGAATCACTGCTTGCCGACCTGCCCTTTGACCGGCAAGAGATGGGCTCCACCATGGGGCTGGAGGAGCTGAACATGGATGCCTGCGGGTACTACCGGAGAATCATGCTCCGGCCCTATTTCAACATCAGCGGCTTCTCTTCCGGTTACGTCGGTCCCGGCAGCAAGACTATCATACCCGGTCGGGCAGAATGCCGGATCGACATCCGGTTGGTCGCCGACCAGAAATCGTCCGACATAGCGGAAAAGCTTCAAGCGCACGTCGCTCATCACGCCCCGCATGTGAGGGTTAATGTCGGGCAGATGGGCTCCATGGAGGCAAGCCGTACCAGCCCCGACCACCCGGCGGTCCCGATAGTGTCCCGGGCAATCCGCGCCGTACATGAAGTACAGCCGTATGTGCTGCCGGCCGGTGGCGGGAGCCTCCCCAACGCGGTGTGGCCCGAGGAGCTGGGTACAGCACACATCGGGGTTCCTTATGCCAATGCCGATGAGCACAACCACTCTCCAAACGAGAACCTGAGACTGGACTGCTTCTTCCGCGGCATTCACACCAGCGCACAGCTCATGTGGGAGATGGCCCGGGCGCGGCAGGCTGACAGACTGTAAGACAGGTGATCCCCCGGCGGGAGAAACTTCCCGCCGGGCAGCTTCTGCATATCCGTGGCGGCAGTTTTCAGCCCTGTACCCGGGCATTGATCCGCTCCGACGGCGCCTTCCTTGTCATTTGCCTGATACTTCATTATGATGATCCTATGAATGATAGCCAATAGCATGGTATGGTCTGCAAACCCCGGGAGAGGGATTCCTCGTGCAGTCCAGGCTGATAATGGGCGTGCGGCATTACTTGGCCCGCGTAAAATCGCTGGAGACAGATGCACGCATCTTTCTCGGCAGCGAGATGGGCTACATGTACGGTAGAACCGTGTTCCGGACGATCTTCAACCTTTACCTGCTGTCCCTGGGCTACAGCATGGCATTTGTCGGCACCTTTAACGCGCTGCGCATCCTGGCTCAATGCGCTGCAGCCATACCCGCGGGCATGGTGGGCCGCAGAATAGGTCTGAGAAACGCCCTCATAACTGGAGATCTTCTGACGGCCTGCGCCTCCGGTCTGCAAGCCCTGGCCCCTACCGGGGGCCTGATTCTGGTTGGGGCCTGCGCCGAAGGGGTGGGTACTGCCCAGCGCACAGTCAACCGCCCCGCCTTCATCGCAGGCAAATCCACACCAGAGCAGCGAAATCACTTCTTCAGCCTGCGCATGGTCCTGAGCAATGCCATCGGCATGTTGGGCAGCGGCAGTGGGGGATTTCTCCCAATCATGATAGCGGTTCACCTGGGATTTGCCCCGGGTGATCCCGCCGCTTACCGAGCAGTTCTGCTTCTCTCGCTGCTGGTTATGGCCGGTGGCGCCCTCGTACTGTTCAAGGCTGGCGAGGTACGGGATGCCGGTAAAGCCCCGGATGGAAGAAAGGTGGGTTTCCTGGATGTATTTCGCGAAAAAGCCCTGCACCCGCTTTTGAGCGCAGAAAGCCTCGTCGCATTTGGGGGCGGGCTGTATGTTCCCATCCTGAACGCCTATCTATCCGAGTACCTCGGAGCCACCAGCGGAGATGTCGGGGTGATATTTTCACTGCGCAGAATTGTCGCGGCCGGGGCGGTGTTGCTGGCCCCGGTTCTCGCTGCTCACATGGGTCAGGTGCGCAGCATGCTCACGCTGAAAATGGGCTGCGCTCCCGTGGTCGCCGCGCTCGGGCTCACCACCAATCTCACTCTGGCCGCGGTACTCATACCGGTCCGGAGGAGCCTGATAAGCACGTCAACCGCCATCAGAACCGCCTTCTCCATGGAGGCATTTTCACAGGAGAACCGGGTCTCCGGTTACAGTGTGATGCGGACCGGAAAGAGCCTGGCGCAGGGCATTGCAACCGCGATGGGCGCCTGGCTCATGGAGGCGGTGCACCCATCTGTACCGTTTCTCCTGGCCGCAGCCGCCTACACGGCCGGCGCCCTGGTAATCTCGGCCAAGCTCTCTTGCCGCAGGAGACGATCAGCTGGCCGCGCGTGTTCCCGGTAGGAAGATGCCATGTCTAGTCTGATCCCGATCAGTCTATCTACTACGATCACTCTTCAAAGGTGCCAAAACGGGCCAGCTCCCCATCTTTGACCATCAACTGACCGCTCGCCCACAGGTGACGAACTGTCAGGTCACAGCGGGAGAGGCAGAGTAGATCCGCATCACGCCCGGGACTGATGATTCCCTTTCGGTCCAATCCCAGAATACGGGCCGGGTTGACCGTCAGCATGGGCAGGATCCGGGGCAGCTTCCAGCCAGCCCCGACGAGATCCGCCAGCGTCTCCAACATCCGGTGCGGGGATGCAGTCTTGAGCCCCGCGAGCTCCCCGTGTTCGTCGAAGCGCGGAAGACTGCCGTTTCCGTCCGAGCTGAGGGTGATCCGGGACATATCTGCCCCGGCATCGGTCAGAAACTGTACGGCATCTGCGGCCCGGGGACCAGCGGTCACGTCAGCCACTCCCCCTATGCGCGTAAATTCGGCGGTCCGGCGCAGCAGCTCCTCAGAACGTGCCACATGTGTCGGGTACAGCTGTGCTGCCGGCACACCCGTGTTTTCGACCACATCAAACAGTGGATCAAGCCCGGCATCGAGGGAACCCACGTGCACGTGCAAAAGCCCCGGCTTGCCCCCGAGCATACCCCCGACGCGGCATTCCGAGGCGAGAAAACGCATCTGTTCGGCCGGCGGATGTGATGCCCGATGATCGGATACGGCCACCTTGGCACCCACAACTGGATCCAGCAGGGCAATGTCATCGCGCACTGATCCAGTCAGGGTGGGACTTGGAACGCGGTAGGCCCCGGTGTAGGCACGCACCGTCAGGCCTTCACCCTGCAGAGCGCGGGCTTTGGCCAGCAGCTCGGCTATACCCCTTGTGGTGGAATCGGTGCCCAGCACCCCTACCACAGTTGTGATTCCGGCAGACGTCAGCCGTGACAGTGTGATTTCCGGTGTGCGGGTGGTCGGCCCACCCTCTCCCCCACCGCCCAGAATGTGCACGTGACCATCTATGAAACCCGGTGTCAGGTAATCTCCCTCCAGGTCGTATTCTCTGCCCGGCCCGAGGTATCCGGGAACCGCGATATCCCCGGAGCTGATGTGTGCGACGCGATCACCTATGAACAGTAAGTTCCGTATCCCGCGATCGCCCGGGTCCATCAGGTGGGCATTTCGAATAAGCGTGGCTCTGACCATCTCAGAATAGCTCAATTTGCTTCCCTCCCGGTGCCGTATTTGCGTGCAGTAGTCCATTTTGCAGCTTCTACCAGTACCCTCCGGCCGTCAAGGAAGGATGTGCACCGGAGACACGGCATCCCGCAGGATCAGGACCGGGCCCGGGAAAGAGGAGAACCGACCCGACATTGCGAACTCAGCTGCAGACGTCCGTGAAAGGAGAATGAGTAATAATGGATGAACTGGTCCGGAAACTGCACGCACACTGCGACGCCCAACCGTATCACACCAGCTGGCATCTGCATGACCTGCGCACCGGCAAGGCAGCGAATCGACACGGCGATCAGGTGCTGCCCTCGGCGAGCACGCGCAAGATCGCAATAATGATGACCACTCTCGAACGCATCCACGGCGGAGAACTCGCGTTGGATCAACCGTTCACTATTGAAGAGAAATTCCAGGACAACAACTCGGGAACCTTCCAGCACTTTGCACCCGGGGGCACTGTAACCCTCGGGGACGCCATTACCATGATGATTATTGTCAGTGATAACACCTGCACGGGAACCATCGCCGATATGCTGGGCCTCGATGCCGTCAATGAGTACTGCCGTCGCATCGGCATGACGGGGACTGCACATCGCATGCCGATGGGGATGAAGGGACAGCCGCGGGATCATCCGGTCGAATCGGGTAACGCAACCACCACAAATGATCTGGGACTGCTGTTGAACCTGATTCTGGCCGGCACTGAGGACGAAGAAAGCGCCGCCCGTTTGGGCTGCACGGTGGACCTCTGCCGGCTGGCACTGGATATCTTGAGCCGACAGAGACTGCAGGCCAGGCTCCCGTTCCGGCTTCCCGCCGGCACGCGGGTGGCGCACAAGACGGGGACGGGCAAGCGAAACGTCAACGATGCCGGGATAATCTTCGATGCAGATGACCGACCGCTCTTCATCCTGTCCGTGATCACGGACGGTGTTCCCGTCGAGGATCTGAGCGAGGGTATCCCGGGTTTCGCTGCCGCTCAGATGTCCATTCAGGAGATGGCCCGTATGTGCTACGATGACCTTTCCTGAGAATGAAGAAAGCTGATTCCTGTCGCCTCAGCCGCGCCTTCTGATGCAGGTTATCAGCTCCCACTAAGTGGCCGCCAGGCCTCCCCGAGCTCACTCCTCTCGGGGGGACCTACCCGGTCTCGCCCCAAAGCAAAGCAGATCTTCCGGTGCCAGTGTGCTCCCTCGAGTCTGGCTCCTCAACCACGCACTGACACCCTACTTGTCAATGCTCAGATTGTCTGAGCTGGAGTTGTGCAGATTATTTGAGCTGGAATGCGTAGCGTAGCCCGGGGTGTGTT
>PWGR01000297.1 GCA_003554565.1 Clostridia bacterium | reverse complement strand
GGGTGCTGCCTCTGTCGCGGCGCTGCTGCACGACAGGGCCGGACTGCGCGGTGATGAGGTGGCCGCAGTGGTCAGCGGCGGAAACATAGACGTCAACTTCATTTCTCGCATCATTGACAAGGGCCTGGTCAAAAACGGGATGCGCGCCCGTTTGACTACCGTCGTTCCCGACAGGCCGGGAAGCCTGCAGCAGCTTCTTCGAATTGTGGCCGATTGCGGGGCCAATGTTCTGTCGATTGACCACGACCGGCTGGACGTGGGGGTCCCTCTGCGGGACGTGGAAGTGGACTTTGCTCTGGAGACGCGGGGGCAGGATCACGTAAGAGAGGTTGTTGAATCGCTGCAATCCCGGGGATACGCAGTGACCGTGAAGTAGTAGCCCGTGGCGACAGGGACGGCAACTGCAGACGTGTTTGGTTCCTTCGTTGAGCGACTGGTGTCCTGAGACAGCTTCATACGGAGAGGAGAGAGTGGCAGTGGTTTATGATCGAAGAAAGTGGCTTAGATCCAGCACCCCGGTGAGCGATGATCCCCGTCGTGTGCCCGTCCCTCCTGGGAAGCAGGACGATGAGGCAACCCTGCTCCTGCGGGGCGGACGGGTATTCGATGCCGTCGACGGTGAGGTTCGCGAGGGGACCGTCGTTGTTTCGGGACGGAAGATCGAAGATGTCGACTATACTGGTGATCCGGGACTGTCTCCGCAGGAGCAGGTGCATGTGATAGATGTCCCGGGCTGTACCATCATGCCGGGATTGATTGATCTTCACACACACCTGACGTATCATGAGCCGGAAGTGCCGGTCGAGCGCGCACAGTGTACAGCCGACGCCACGCTGCGGGCAGTGGAACGGATGCGGTTCTTCCTGGAAAGCGGCATTACCAGCGTGCGTGATGCAGGTTCTCACGGCAACGTTCCGTTTCGCCTGAAGGACTGGGTGGCGCAGGGCCGCCTGCCTGGTCCCCGCGTGTTCCCGGCCGGTCGATTGATTACCGGTACGGGCGGGCACGGAGCGGAGGGTCTGGGAACGGCATCGCCGGGGCGCGGCAAAATCCGCGAGGCCTCTGGACCGGACGACTGGCGGGAGGCGGTACGTGAGCAGTTCAAGCTGGGGGCCGATGTGATCAAGGTGGCCAGTCACTTCAGCGAGGAAGAAATCCACGCTGCGGTCGATGAGGCACACACTCTCGGACTCCGGGTGATGTGTGATGCCGAGACTTTCTACATAGATTGGGCGGTGCGGGCCGGTGTGGATGTCATAGAACACCCGCTCCCGCGTTCGGACGAGGCGGTGGAGCTGATGTCTTGCAGCGGCACCGCCGCGGTACCCACCCTCATAGCCTATATGATTATCTTTCACCAGCACGGTGGCTATTTCCACTCCACCTCCCGTCGTTTCAGCTTTTCCGGGGAGGAGAATATGGACGTGGTCCGGCGAATGAGGAGGGTCGGAGTCAAGATGGGGGTAGGCACCGACCTGGTAATGGACTGGTTCCGAATGCTGCCTTCTGCGTACATTACGGAACTTGAGCAATTTGTCCGCGCCGGATTCACCCGGACGGAGGCCCTGCAGGCAGCTACCCGCATCTCGGCCGATATTCTGGACATGGGACACCTGCTGGGCACCATCGAGCCCGGCAAACTGGCCGATCTGGTTGTGGTCCGTGGTGCTCCAGATTGTGATCTCAGGGATCTCGGCAAAATCGATGTGGTGATTCATGACGGGCGTATTGTGATCCGCAACGGCGATCTGCAAGTGCCCCGTCATGAGGGGAAAGAGATGGATGATCTGAAGAACTGAAGGCAACCACGCGCCGGCCGGTATCACCGGATACCGCCCGGCGCGCCGCTCACTCTGACACGGAGCCGTAAGGCCGTCGGTCATTGAACCTGGCCCGGCAAGTGAGTGCAGCCCAGAGTAACAGATTTGTTACCTTCGGAGGGTAGCGGATCCCACAGCCTCTCTGCTATACTTGCGATCTGCGGAGGGAATCGACCCAGTCTTCCCACTCCGCGGTCCACGGCCGCGGCGAAATCTATCAGATTTCAGCTTCCGCAATTCCCTGAACAAGCTGGTCAACTCTGTGGCCCGCAGGGCCGGGAGGGGGGCTCTGTGATGCGAATCATCAGACGAGATAGGAAGCAGGAAGGTATGCGAGCAGTGCGTCCGGCCGGTAGGGTTGATGCGACCAGTGGGCCGGTCATGACTGCATTGCTGCGGCTGTCTGTGCCTGCATTCACTGCGAACGCGACGATGGTGGTCCACGAAGTGGTAAACGTGATCTGGTTGGGTCTGGTCGGTTCTGATGCCATTGCTGCCGTAGCGATGGCTTTCCCCGTATTGGCCTTCATATGGGCGGTGGGAGAGGGCATAACAGAGGGTGGTTCTGCACTGGTTGCCCGCTTTGCGGGCTCGCGCGACGCAGAGGGAATCAGTCGGACGGCCGGCCATGTGGGGGCACTCCTTGTGCTGTACTACGTCGCAGTTATAGCCGCAGTGCTGCCCCTCCTGGATGGTGTTCTCCAGGTTGTCGGTACACCGGCGGAGCTCGTCGGGGAAGTTCATTCGTTTATTTTCATAATGGTTCTGGGGATGCCGCTGACCGAGCTGCTTTACGCCTACTGTTTTCTTCTGCAGGCCGCCGGCAACACCACGACACCGGTGAAGATTTGGTCTATTACGACCGGCTTCAACATGGCCCTCGATCCGATTCTGATACTTGGCCTCGCCGGTTTTTCCGGCTGGGGATTGACCGGGGCCGCGGTGGCTATCGTCGCCTGTCGATCTGTGATGGCCATTTATGCACTGGTCGGAGCGGTGCGCGATTATCACGGTCTGCGTATAAGTGCGAGAAACCTCCGCCCCGATACGTATCTACTGCGGCGTCTGGTGAAGCTTGCCGTCCCTATTGCCGGTGAGAGGATGGTTCTCAGTGCAGAGCAGCTGGTGCTGGTCTCGATTGTGGCCCGCTTTGGGTCCCCGGCGCTTGCCGCCTACGGCGTGGGCCACAGGATTATCATGTTGTCGTTGATGCCCGGGTGGACCATGGCCGCGGCAGTGACAGCTGCGGTAGGGCAAAACCTCGGTGCCGGGCAGTGGTTTCGTGCTGAGCGCGGCACGTGGACCGGTCTGGCACTGGTGTTCGGCCTGCTGACAGCAGTGGGTGCTGCTGTGTCCATCTGGCCCGTCCAGATCGCGCTGTTGTTTACGCGAGACAGTGAGATCCTGAAGATCTCTGCGGATCTGCTCCGTGTGGTCGGGCCTACCCTGGGATTCGCCGGAATATTTGTCGTCCTGGGTGGGGCCTATCAGGCCCTGGAGAGAACTGTTTCACACCTGGCCTGGACCGTGAGCTCCTCCTGGGTGATGAAGGTACCACTGGCGTTGGTACTGTCAGCGTACCTGGGAGTATCGGGCGTCTGGATTGCCCTTGCTGCGGCGCATGTTGGGGCCTCCATAGGATCAATGTGCTGGATCAAGCTCAGATGCTACGGGCGTGCATCGCGATCCCCGGACCTGGTTTCTCACGGTTCCTGAAAGCTGCATAGAGGCCCGTGTGCAGGTGCGGGAGGGGCAGAGGGCGAAGTAAGGTCAGGGGTGATTCAGATTTCATTTGATAGATCGCTGGCCTGCGCGCGGGAGATGGACCTGGTCGATGATCTGGCCCGGTTCCGGTCCCGCTTCTATATCCCAAAAGGCAAGATATACATGGATGGCAACTCGCTCGGCCTGTTGTCGCGCGATGCGGAAAAAGAGGTCGAGCGAGCCATGAGAGAGTGGAAGGAATACGCTATCGGAGGCTGGACGCAGGGAGATCCTCCCTGGTTTTATCTCGGTGAGGAGCTCGGTAGGCGCATGGCTCCGCTGTTGGGGGCCGAACCGGATGAGGTGGTGGCAGCCGGGTCGACGACCGTAAACCTGCACGCGCTCGTCAGTTCGTTCTACCGCCCACGTGAGAAGCGGACCTGCATCCTCGCCGACGAGCTTAATTTCCCCTCGGACATCTATGCTCTGCGCTCTCAGGTGAGGCTGCGGGGCCTGGACCCAGACCAGCACCTGATCCTGGTGCCCGACAGGGACGGGCGTTTCCTGTGTGAGGAGGAAATAATCTCGCATATGACTGACGAGGTGGCCGTCTGTGTTCTACCCTCGGTTCTCTACCGGAGTGGACAGCTTCTTGATATGGAAAAAATTGCCGCTGCGGCACGGGACCGCGGGATACTCCTCGGATTCGACCTCAGCCATTCAGTGGGCGCAGTACCGCACTTACTGGATGAGTGGGATGTGGATTTCGCTTTCTGGTGCACCTACAAGTACCTGAACTCAGGTCCAGGCGGCATCGCCGGACTTTATGTCAATCGCAAGCATTTTGACCGCGAGCCCGGACTGGCCGGCTGGTGGGGCAGTGACAAGCGGGAGCAGTTCGATATGCACCTGCAGTTTTGTTCGGCTAGAAGCGCAGGGGCGTGGCAGATAGGTACGGTGAGTGTGCTCAGTGCGGCACCGCTGTTGGGCTCACTGCGTCTGTTTGCCGAGGCCGGGATGGACCAGGTGCGGGCCAAGTCGCAGCGCATGACCTCGTACCTCATACAGTTGGTTGATGACCAGCTGTCCGGGGAGCCTCATGGGTGCCAGGTGGGTACGCCGCGCGAGGCGGAGAGGCGCGGGGGCCATGTGGCGGTTGAACACCCGGATGCCAGACGAATAGCCCGGGCGCTCCGGGCCCGGGGTGTGGTGCCGGATTTCCGACCCCCAGATGTAATACGGCTGGCGCCCGCGGCACTGTACAACAGCTTTTCTGAGGTTCACTCGGTGGTTCGACAGATACGTGAAATCCTGGATGCCCGCGAGTACGAGAGGTTCGGCCCGGACGGGCCGCCCGTGTCATAGGGATTTCCGCAGCCTTGCCGGCACGATTTGTCCAATATCGACATACGGATGAATATATCCCCCGCCGGGCGGGCCAATTTCTGCCGGCCATAGATTACCCCGGCTGCCCGCTTTTGGTGCGGCTCATTCGCCTTTGCGGCGGGCCTTTCAACTCGGCGGGATGGCTGCCTCATAGCCGTCCAGGGAACTGATGGGCGGTGCTGCCGGGTGGTGCGGATCCCTCCTCGGGAAGGAATTTGCCCCCGGGCCTAGAATGAGTAGAGTTGAAATGCAGTTTGCGCACAAATGCAAATCCAGTCGTTACTCAGAATGAGGGGGGTAATCGAATGCGTCGAAAGACGTGGATAATGTCATTGTTGGCTGTTCTGATGGTGATGGCGATGGTGGCGGCCTGCGGCCCCGCCGTTGACGACGATCCCGAGGTGGACCCCGATCCTGATCCAGACGAAGAGCCGGACCCCGTTGAGCCGGATGAGCCCACAGAGCTGCGGATGGGGCTCGCCGCCGACGCCACCAACCTGGACCCGCGATTGGCAACTGACGTGTACTCGGCGAACATCAACAACCTGGTTTATGCCGGGCTGTTGACCTGGGATGACGAAACCCTCGAGATTGAACCGTACGTGGCTGAGGAGATTGAAATTCCTGATGACACCACGTACATCTTCCACCTGCACGAGGGAATCAAGTTCCACGACGGCGAGGAACTGACGGCCGAGGACGTCAAATACACGTATGATACATTCCGGGATCCCGACTTCGGGGCGCGCAACATCGCATTTTACGAACCCATAGATGAGATCGTCGTCGTCGACGATTACACCGTGGAGTTCCGGATGGAGGAACCCAACGCTCCGTTCCTTTACTACCTCGCACCCGGCATCATTCCCAAGCACCACGCAGATGAGCATGGCGACGAGGTACTGCAGACGGAGCCGATGGGTGCGGGCCCCTACGTCTTCCAGGAATGGGTGCCCAACGACCGGATCGTGTTGGAAGCCCACGAGGATTTCTTCCAAGGTGAGCTCGACATCGACGAAATCATATTCCGCCCCATCCCGGAGGTCAGCACCAAGCTGATCGAGCTGGAGACCGGCGGTGTGCATGTCATTGATGGTATACCGCCAGAAGAGGTGGAGCGCCTGCGCGAGGAGCCGGAGGTCGAGGTTACGGTGCGGCCCGGAACCGGTTTTAACTATTTCAGTTATCACCACACCGAGGAACCGTTTGATGATGTGCGGATGCGCCAGGCATTTGCATACGGTATCGACATGGAAGCTCTGGTCGATCATGTCTACTACGGCATTCGCGATGTAGCCTATTCGCCGATAATCCCGACCTCCTGGGCGCACAACCCCGACGTACGCAAGTTCGGACACGAGCCGGAGGAGGCTCAGAGCCTGATGGAAGAGGCGGGCTACGGGGACGGCATAACTGTGGACTTCAAGCACTCCGAAGGAGAGGTCACCAGAGAGCTCGTCGAAATCACGCAGCACCAGCTGGCAGAGATCGGCCTGAACCTTGAAGTGCACGAGCAGGAGTGGGGAGCCTTCTATGACGACGTCCTCGATGGGGATTTCGAGGCGTACACCATAGGCTGGTCCGGTCAGACCGATCCCGACCGGGGAGTGTATCGTCAGTTCCACAGCCGGAACTGGGCACCCGAGGGGGCCAACCGCCAGCTCTATTCCAATGAGCGGGTGGATGAGCTGCTGGACGCCGCCCGGACGAACGTCGACCAGGACGTGCGCGAAGGGAAATACCACGAGATCCAGGAGATCCTGGCCGAGGATCAGTCCTACACGTGCATTTCCTACTACGTGACAAAGGCTGCCCATCGTCCCGAGGTGCAGAACTACGAAGGTCGCTGT
>PWGR01000102.1 GCA_003554565.1 Clostridia bacterium | reverse complement strand
CGACGTGCTGGACATCGCCCTGACCTCCCGCGACGGGGGAAAGGGGGTCCGCGTCCCCATGGCCGGCGTGCCGCACCACTCGGCTGATTCTTACATACAGCGCCTGGTCGATGCCGGCCATCGCGTCGCGGTCTGTGAACAGATGGAGGATCCGGAGGAAGCCAGGGGGCTCGTGCAGAGAGAAGTGGTCCGGGTCGTGACCCCCGGGGCGCGCATTGACGCCGGGGTGATGGGTTCGAAGCACGACAACTTCGCTGCATCGTTGGCCAAAAAAGGCGAAGTTTACGGTCTGGCCGTGGCCGATATCTCCACCGGTCATTTCTCGTGCGTGCAGGTGGAAGGGGCCGACGCCCACCGCAAGCTCATCGGAGAGTTCAACCGGCTGGGACCGGTCGAGTGCTGCATGGACCCCGGATGCGGGTCGGATGAACAGCTGCGGGGCCAGCTGACAGACATCGGTGTGGTTCATTTCCCCGAACTGGAGCCGTGGGTATTCGATGAGAGGGAGTGTGATGAGCTGCTCCGGGAGCACTTCGGCGTGGCGTCTTTGGCCGGGTTCGGCTGTGACGATCGGCCGCAGGCCGTCCGGGCCGCGGGGAGCCTGCTGCGTTACCTGCGGCGGACACAGAAGAGCTCCCTGCGCCAGATCGTGACCCTGAGCACCTACCGGGTGGAGGATCATCTGGTCATAGACCCGGTGGCCCGCCGCACGCTGGAGCTGACGGAACCGCTGTTTGCCGACCGCCGCGGGGGTACACTCCTTCAGACCCTGGATCGCACGGAGACTCCCATGGGAGGCCGTCTACTGCGCAGGCAGATGGAACGTCCCCTGCGTGACCCGGGGGCAATAGAAGAGCGCCTCGATGCGGTGGAGGTTCTGGTGGAGGATCCGGCCTCACGCGAGCGCCTGCGCGGGGCGCTGGGCAAAATAATGGATCTGGAGCGGTTGGGAGGGCGCATCTCGCACGGCAGCGCGAATCCCCGCGATCTCGCGTCCCTGCGGGAGTCCCTGGACCGCATTCCGGCTGTTGTCGAGGTGCTGGAGGGTGTGGCCGATGCAGGGCGGGATAACTGCCCCTGGTCGGCGATACTGCATCGTTTGGACAGGCTTTCCGATGTGCGGGAGGAGCTGCACCGCAGCCTGCGGGACGAGCCGCCGGCCGTCTCGCGCGAGGGAGGAATAATCCGCGAAGGCTACGATGAGGAAATCGACACCCTGCGGGAAAACGCCGCGGGGGGCAAGGAGTGGATCGCTTCCCTGCAGGCGCGGGAGCGGGAGCGCACCGGGGTCAAGTCGCTCAAGGTCGGTCACAACAAGGTCTTCGGCTACTACATAGAAGTCACCAACCCGAACCGCGATCTGGTTCCCGAATCGTACGAGCGGAAACAGACGCTGGTAAACTCCGAGCGGTACATAACCCCGGAATTGAAGGAGAAGGAGGCGGTGATTCTCGGGGCGGAGGAGCGCCTGGCCGATCTGGAGTATGAGGTTTTTGTCTCGCTGCGCGGGTGGGTGGCCGGGAGGGTGGACCGGCTGCTGGATACCGCCGGAAAGCTGGCGCAGGTGGATGTGTTCATGTCCCTGGCGGAACTGGCCGCGCACAACCGTTACTGCCGGCCCGCGATAGACCACTCGCCCGTTCTGGACGTGGTACAGGGCCGGCATCCGGTGTTGGAGGAGAGCGACCTGGGAGAACCGTTCGTGCCCAACGACTGTTATCTCGACTGCGACAAACAGGCATTTTTGGTGGTCACCGGGCCCAACATGGCCGGCAAATCCACCTACCTCCGGCAGGTCGGCCTGATCGTGATCATGGCCCAGATGGGCTCATTCGTACCGGCAGAACGTGCCCGGGTGGGTCTGGTGGACCAGATTTTCACGCGGATCGGGGCGGCGGACGACCTGGCGCGGGGGCAGAGCACATTCATGATGGAGATGACCGAGGTGGCCAACATCCTGAACAACGCGACCACGCGGAGTCTTTTGATTCTCGATGAGGTGGGGCGGGGCACCAGCACCTACGATGGGATAAGTATTGCCTGGGCCACCTGCGAGTACATCCGCCGGTCGCCGCACCTCGGCTGCCGCACCCTGTTTGCCACACATTATCATGAGCTGACCCGGCTGGCCGATCACTACCACGGTGTGGTCAACTACTCGGTTGATGTGCGGGAAAAAGGCGATGAGGTGGTCTTTCTTCGACGGGTGGTCCCGGGGCCGACTGACCGGAGCTACGGGATTCATGTGGCCCGGTTGGCCGGGCTGCCGCCGCGGGTTATAGCCCGGGCAAATGACCTGGCGGCGGAGCTGGAGGAGTCAGCTGCGGCCTTGAGTTCGCCGGAGGAGGATGAAGAGGAGGAGCCCAGACAGCGCCTGCTCGGGCGACGGGATGAGGTCTTCCGGCAGATCTCGGTTTTTTCCGGAGAGGAGAATGACGGTGAGTGAGCGTGTCGGAAGGATCTACATTCTTCCCGAGCACCTGCGGAACCGCATCGCAGCCGGCGAGGTGGTGCAGCGCCCGGCGTCAGTGGTGAAGGAACTGGTGGAAAACTCCCTCGATGCCGGGGCGGAGGAGATCCGCGTTGCTGTAACCCGCGGCGGGCTGGACGAGATCACAGTGACGGACGATGGCGCAGGGATGACGCCGGAGGAGCTGGCAGTTGCGGTGCAGGCGCACGCCACCAGCAAGATCTCCCGGACGGACGACCTGGAGGCCATCGATTCCCTGGGTTTTCGCGGTGAGGCGCTGGCCAGTATCGCCTCCGTCTCACACCTGCGAATATTTTCCCGCACCCGGGAAAGTGACCTCGGTGCAGAGATTGCCGTCGACGGCGGGGAGCCCGGGGACCCCAGGCCGCGGGGCGGGCCGGTCGGCACCCGGGTGCAGGTCCGCAACCTGTTCTTCAACACCCCGGCCCGCAGAAAGCATATGGGCGCCGTACGTACGGAAATGAGTCATGTGACAGAAACTATCCGTGAACTGGCGCTGGCCCACCCCGGCGTGTCCTTTCACCTGCACCGGGAGGGCGAACGGGTTCTTTTCACGAGCGGGGCGGGGGACCTGCACCGCTGTCTGGTAGAACTCTTCGGTGCCGGTGCAGCCGATGAGCTGCTGTGCATCGGGGGAGGGGACGACCGGATAGATGGATACGTCGGCACCCCCGTGCTGAGCCGCGCTCGGCGTGACCGCCAGTACTTTGTGGTCAACGGCCGGATCGTGCAGCACCCCGGGATGCGCGCGGTGCTCGAACGTGCCTACTCGGGTTTTCTGGAGCGCGGACGTTTCCCCTTTGCGGCCATCTCGCTCCGGCTCCCGCCGGGGAGGGTAGATGTCAACATTCACCCGACCAAGCGTGAAATCAAAATACTGGAGGGGCGGTCGGTCCTCGGCAGCCTGCACAACCGGGTCCGCGAGGCACTCCTGCAGATGCCTCCCCCGCAGTGGAAGGTGGCGGATCAGGGGACGGGGGATGTCTGCGCGTCCCCGGACGGCGCGTCCGGACCGGATCCTGAACGGGCGGCCGAGTCACAGGTAAGCTATTTCCCCTCCGGGCCGGATGGAGGCAGGGAGGACGCAGAGGAATCCGGCTCGATGTATGACAGGCTGCGCCCCATGGGCCAGCTGGACGATACCTACATAGTGGCGAGCGGACCCGGGGGATTATACCTCGTGGACCAGCACGCCGCCTGCGAGCGGCTGTATTACGAGCACGGCCTGGCTGCGCTGCGCGAGGGGATTTCCTACTCGCAGAGGCTTGCCGTCCCGCGTACGATCGAGCTGGACGGCGACCAGATGCAGTGCTGGCGCGAGTTCAGCAGTGATATGGAGTCCATGGGCTACGAGGCGGAGGAGTTCGGCGGAGGAACCCTGATCGTTCAAGCGGTGCCGGTATTCCTGGATGAAGCGGCTTCCCCGCAGCTGGTTGCAGAGGTATTGGAGGAGCTGGGCGAGGTGGGCGCGACGCGATCGTCTGCGGAGATGCTGGCGACCGCCACCGCTTCGTGCAAGCGGGCTCTCAGGGCGGGCGATCGCCTGGGCGAGTCCGAGATGAAATACCTGTTCCGGCAGATGAGCCGGCTGCAGCAGCCGAACACGTGCCCACACGGGAGGCCGACTCTGATTGAGATCTCCCGGGCGCAGATTGCCCGGATGTTCAGCAGACGGTAGGAGGCGAGAGGATTGCGACCCAGAATCGTGGCTGTGGTCGGCCCGACTGCGGTCGGCAAGACCGATCTGGGCATTGACCTGGCCCGGCGCTTTGGCGGTGAGATCATCTCGGCCGATTCCATGCAGGTGTACCGCGGCATGGACATCGGCACCGCCAAGCCGGAGCCGGCCGAGCTGAAAGAGGCTCCCCACCACCTCATAGATGTGGCATCTCCCGATGAGGAGTTCAGCGCGGGGCGGTTCAAGAGATTGGCACGCGAGGCGGTGCGGGACATACGCGGGCGCGGTGCGCTGCCGCTGGTGGTCGGCGGCACGGCTCTTTACGTGCGCGTTCTCCTTTACGACTATCCCCTGGCCGAGGTTCCGCGGGACGAGAGACTGCGGAGCCGCCTGCAGGAGAGGGCACGCGAGGAGGGACGGCACTCCCTGCACGGGGATCTGCAGCGTACCGACCCGGACAGCGCCCGGAGGATTCATCCCAACGATTTGAAACGGGTGATCCGCGCGCTGGAAGTTTACAGAATCACAGGCAGGACCATGACCCGCTGGCGGCGCGAGACCCCGCGGGAATCGGTCTACGACGTGCTCAAACTCGGGGTGTGGATCCCCCGGGAGGAGCTTTACAGACGGATAGACCGTCGCGTTGATGTCATGGTGGACAGGGGACTGATCGAGGAGGTAAGGGGTCTGCTGCAGCGCTTCGGAGATCTCAGCCCCACCGCACGCCAGGCTCTAGGCTACCGTGAGGTGATTCAGTACCTGCGCGGAGAGATCGACCGGGCCGTCTGCATCGAGCAGATCAAAAAGAACACCCGTAACTTCGCCAAGAGTCAGCTCACCTGGTTCCGCAAGGATGAGGACATCTTCTGGATCGATCCCCGATGCGGGGGAAAGAAGACCGCCCGCGTCCGGGTCCGTCGCTGGCTGCACACTTCCTCCGAGTGATTTCGCATCTGCCCCTCCACGGGGCTGTCATCCATCTTTCGACCTCGAGTTAAATCGCGTCAATAAGCCACATTTCGCTCTATCTCGGGCGATTTTTCGGGAATTTTGCTCCGGGGAAGGAACTGGGGGTGCAGTGCAGAATACATAGGGTGGAGGACGAGTGGAGCGAAGTGGAGTACAGCGGCAGAGAAGTGGAGTGAACGGGGGTTTTCCGGGTGTTCATGGGCGAGTTCCGACACAGCATCGACTCGAAGGGCCGGATCATTATACCGGCTCGCTTTCGCTCCGAGCTCGGACAGGCCTTCGTGATGACCAAGGGACTGGACGGCTGCCTGTTTCTGTACCCGGAGGGGGAGTGGGAGGAGCTTACGGCCAAGCTGGAGGACCTGCCCTTCACCAAGTCGGAGGCGCGGGCCTTCGTCCGCTTCTTCTTTTCGGGAGCGGCCGAGTGCGACTGCGACTCGCAGGGGCGCACAGTGATCCCGTCCAACCTGAGGGAATACAGCTCGCTGAACCGCGAGGCAGTGGTGATTGGGGTCGGCAACAGGATAGAAATCTGGAGCGCAGAGGCCTGGGACGAATTCGAGGAAGCCGCTGAGAGAAGCTACGAGGATGCAGCGGAGACTCTGACAGAATTGGAATTGTTCTAAATGGCGGAAACTGAATTTCACCGTCCGGTGATGGTGAGCGAGGTACTGAAACACCTGAGACCGGATCGCGGGGGCATCTACGTAGACGGGACGGTAGGAGGAGGCGGGCACGCCCGGCGGATTGCCGGATGCCTGTCGGATGATGATTATCTCCTCGGCATCGATCTCGACGCGGGGGCGATCGAGGCGGCGGCGAAGATGCTCGCCGGTCTTCCGCCGGCGGTGGAGCTGGTGCGGGACAACTTCAAGAACCTTCCCGGGATTCTCTCCCGGAGGGGTATAGAAGAGATAGATGGGTGCCTGCTCGATTTGGGGGTGAGCTGGCACCAGCTGGACCGGCCCTCCCGGGGGTTCACATACCGCGATTGCGCGGCCCCGCTGGACATGCGAATGGATGTCGACGGGGATATCACGGCGGCGGATGTCCTCAATGAGTATGATCACGCCGACCTGGCCCGGATTTTCCGGGAGTACGGGGAAGAACGATGGGCCGACCGTATCGCAGAGTTCGTCGCCCGGCGCAGGGGAAAAAAACCCTTTGCCGCAGCGGGAGATCTGGTGCAGGCGGTCAAGGATGCCATCCCGGCAGCTGCACGCCGCAGGGGTGGACATCCCGCCCGAAGGACCTTTCAGGCCCTGCGTATAGAGGTCAATCGGGAGCTGGAGGGGCTTTCGGAGCTGCTGGAGAAGATGATCTGGTTGCTGCGTGCCGGAGGGCGATTTGTGGTCCTCACCTTCCATTCACTTGAGGACCGGATCGTAAAGAGAGTTTTCCGCGACATGGCCCAAAGCTGCAGCTGTCCGGTTGATCTGCCGGTCTGTATCTGTGACGGCCCGGTGGTGCGGGATCTGACCCGGAGGCCCCTCACCGCCGGATGCGATGAGGTGCAGGACAATCCGCGCGCCTCATCGGCCAAACTGAGAGCGGTGCAGCGCATCTGAAGTGCAGGGCCCGGGGAGAAGAGTTCTACAGAGGGGAGGCACACAGTACAATGGCAATGACGGCCGAGCAACTGACGAGAGAGCGTGATGCCGGCGAAAATAATGAGCAAAAGACTGAGT
>PWGR01000258.1 GCA_003554565.1 Clostridia bacterium | reverse complement strand
GCCAATCTCTTGTTGCGAGAACGAGTGGGGGAGGGGCCTGAGCACTTTGGTGATCCCTTCACGAGCCCACTAGCTGGCCATCCATCCCCCGTCCACGAGCAGGTTAATCCCAGTTATGTATGTCGCGTCATCGCTAGCCAGGAATACACACGCCGATGCCACGTCCTCCGGACGTCCGAGCCGGGGCATGGGCGTTCTGGATTCGGCATAGTCCAGGGGATCGGCTTCCATGACTGGCTTTCCGATCAGGATTCGGCCCGGTGCAACGGCATTGCATATGATATGCTGGTCGGCGTAGTCCCTGGCGATCTGCCGGGTCATGTATACGACGCCGCTCTTGGATACACCGTATACGAAGTTGTTCGGTGCTGCGATCATTCCGTGCTGCGAGGTTATATTAATAATTCGACCGCGGGTCTCGCCCCGCGGCTCTTGTTGGAGCATCTGGCTTATGGCACGCTTGCACCCGAAGAAAACGCCCTTCAAATTCACGCCCATGACGCGGTCCCAGTCCGTCTCGGGAGTCTCAAGGATGGGCTTTCCCGTGTCTATCGCGGCATTGTTGACCATCACATCGAGCCTGCCGTAGGCCCGCACAGCCCGGGTCACCAGGTTGTCAACCTGGTCCCAGCTTGATACGTCGGTATGCACGAATATTGCCTCGCCCCCCGACTGGTCGATCACATCGAGGGTCTTCTCTCCTTCCTCGCGTGGATCCTCGGTGACATCCGCCAGGATCACGCTGGCTCCTTCACGGGCGAAGCGAACTGCAATCGCTTTTCCAATTCCGGAGGCCGCCCCGGTAACTACGGCCACCTTGCCTGAAAGCTGCATTAGCCTCATCTCCTCACTAATGCTGTGGGTGCTTATTCGCCGCGGTCACAGCGGGGAGCCAGGTCCAATTCCTGGTCCCTGGACCATCCGAAATGGACAATGCGGACTCCCCACGGTAATTACAGTCTATACCACCGCCGAGGCCGTTCAAAATCCAGTTTTCTGGGCTGAAAGGACGGATGAGAAAGCCGACTCACCTCCAAGACGACGGGTAGCCCGCTAAGTGAAGAGTACGTACGTGCCGATGCCGATCATGATCACACCATAAATAATCTGCAGGCGCTCGTTATGGGCTTCGAGCCAGGAGACGAAGACGTCAGCCTTTACCGCCGATCGCGATGCCAGGAAGACCGCGGTGACGGGGATGATGAAGGTCAGGTTGTAAACCAGCAGGTAGATGATGCTTTCTGCCAGGCGGGAAATGTCTGCTGCGGCGGGGCGTGTCACTGCAGCCAGGTAGATACCTCCAGAACAGGGGATTGTGTAGGGCCCACCAACCCACCGAGGATGAACATGTCCCACGACGTGCCGCGGCCAAGGCGGGACATCACCGTCATGCGCGCTGGTCTTCTCCCATGGTGAGGCGCAGGATGGGGCCGGGGCAGCAGCGCATTGAGGATGCTGAGGAGGCCGAGACCGGCAGCGACGGACCTCCGATGAGTTTCAGGTACGGCAGCATCGTCGGGGTTACCTGTTGCATGGTGGTCAGAAGTCCGAGGCCGAGGATGAAATAGATGGTGAATACACCCAGGATGTAGAGAATAGAGAGAGTTGATCACCATTCCGAGCATCCCGCCGAAGATCCCGAGGATCCCGGCATTAAAGAATACGTGGATGATCCTCCCTGCTGCGGCCATCATGAAAAGCCTCATGAAAACTTCACCGCCTATGGCGACCCACAGCACTGGAATCGTCTTCGCGTAGGCGATGAGGGGAATCAGTACATATACCAGCATTACAAGCATCTGCGGTACTTCCCGCATGTCCTGGGTGGCAAATGCGGGCAGGATGCCGAAAACGATGGCCGCCGGAAGGGGGGTGAAGGCCAGAAACTCCTCGGAGAGCGCGACCATGAGGAAGTGGATGATGGACATGAGGGCAATGAGCCATATTATGGTCAACCAGATCGGCTTGCTCCCATTCTCCTCACCCGACGAGGTGATGCTGCCCGGATCGGTTGCATGTGAAGACATTCAACTCTTCCCTCCCATTGTTATCATTGAAGCGGGCGCTGCATGTAAAGCGTGATGGGCTCATCCCGTATGGCGTGACGCATCAAGAGATAGGCCCTCACCACCCACGGGTCCGCATGCCCCTCGGCCACTTCGGGTATCTTTTGCTCTTCCAGTTCCGAGATGACCTGCAGGCTGAAGGGAGTTATGCCACCGGGGTCCAGGACCATGTGCAGGGATTCAACCTTGCCCTGGGCGATTTCCCTGCCTTTCCATCGGAGCAGGACGTTTACCATCCGGATTCGCGTCGGAACGTTGCCCTCATTGCGGAGCGCCAAGTGCACCTCGAACGTTCCCGGTGCGTCCCCCTGAACCAGGTCGGCAAAACAATGTCAAACTTTCGAACGGCCATCCTGTAGTCAAGAGCATGACCCAAAGGATGTGGAAATTGAGAAGTGGCGGCCCTTGTTCCCAGGTGGCATAACTGGGAGTGGAATAAACAGAACCACACAGTGTCCAGCACTAATCTCATAGAGTTGGCATATTCCATGGTGCGGGATGCGACCCAGAACGTCAAACAGTGGAGGAACGGAACGCAAGTGCTCAGGTGGTCAGCAGCTGGACTCCTGGATGCCGAGAGGAGGTTTCATCGAATCAAGGGGTATCGGGACATACCCATGCTGGCCATGAGGCTACGGCAACACTTGCAGGCTGTCAACCGAGAGGCAGTGCATATCAGATGAATCCGAAGGAAGTGGCCGCTGCAAGTTCAACACCAAGCGGGCCAACCTCGGATAATGTTTCCGTCAAATGAACAAAGGAATATCGAATTTCCCCAAATTCACAGGGGTAGGTGTCACACGCGGTAGACTTGTGAGTGCAAGGCGATAGAGTTCGTGCGGAATGCGATCTACCCAATCCTGGCAGGAGAAACAAGTGCGAAGGCCGAAATCAGGTATTGGATGATCGTGCCGAGCGACTACGCTGGGAGTGTCGCACGGGAGAGCTGCGTTTCTGCCAGGCCAACTCCTGCAGTTCGCATCAGAGGAGGATGAACATGGAAGCAAACCTTGATGCCTCATATCCAGAGCAAGACATGAAATTGGCGACTCCCGCCAGGCGCCTGGCGGGAGTCATTATAGAAGATTTATCCTTACATTCCCGTGGTTTATCGTCGCTGCGGAGGACGAGCTCGGCCTATTGCTGCTACTAGCAGTGTGGGTCTGGGAATTATGGTGCTGGGCTAAGTCAAGGACCATAGGCAAATATCTTCTCGGTATGACAGTGGTCGATAGACAGAGCGGACGTGGTGTTGGATGGGGCATGATGTTTGTGCGAGAAATAATCGGCAAGTTCATTTCGGGCATCATTCTTTCTCTTGGGTTCTTCTGGATACTAATTGATCGTGAACATCAGGGATGGCATGATAAGCTGATCGATGCTGTAGTCGTTGAGGGTGACCCGGAGGACTTCTAACCGCTGCCGTGTGCACAGCATCTTCGAGAACTGGTTGCGGTCAATGACCCTATGTGGCTGTCTGATTCCAGTTAAGACTATGCAGTTGCTGGCCACAGCTAGCGCTCCCCCCCGTGGGTACGATGGCGCGTGAATGATTACACGACAAGAGCAATAAAGAATCTACTAGAATGTCGACACATCATGAGCATCTGGCAGCAGCTGCACGGTCTGTTTAGCTGAAACGGCAAGAAGTCCGCCGGCAAATTTGTCTTGCTGGTGCGGTAACATTCGACTTTTCTTGGAGGAGCAAGAGATGGGATCTTTCAAGTTGTCAGGCGAGCACGAGGATGTGCTCAGGCTATACCGGTACTACAGAGTAGAGATGGGCCCTTCAACCCCCTTGAGTAGGATTCTTCGTGCGGTTGCTGGCGATCTCGGAATATCCACGGTACTTGCACGCATTCGTCTCGAGAGTGCAAGGGAGGTCGGCGAGCTCGAAAAGGTCAGTGGAGTATGGTGGGGGGAAGATGAAGAGAAGCAAATGGAGGAGCTGTTTGACGCTCTGAGAACCAAGTATCCCGGCAAGACGCGGCTGGAGGTCGCCGAAATGGTATCGCGCAAACTACTCCCGCACAGAACGCGGGATTCCATATACCAGCGATACTGGCAGGTGAAATCAGCAAAGAACAGCGTGGTTAAGGGTGATATGGTCGGGGTGCATCGCATGGGGTCCCCATCCAGGCGGCCGAAGGGCTACAGGACGTTTCGTAGACGGCGAGATATGGAAATGGTCGCACGGTACGCCAACAGTACGCACTGTCATGATGGCTGGGAAGATATGACATGCCTGTGCCAACGTCTGAGATTATCTAAGTCATTGAGCGTGGAGCTGAGCAACAGGGGGATGATCCACTGGAATAATAAGATATAGTGCCGGAGCGGCCACACCCAAGGACGGAGGACACAGATTTCGTCGGGTCCAATCTTCATTCCTGCTCCATCCTGTCATAATGATCTATTCAGAAGTGCGTCGGTGGCATTCTGTCAAACCACGGCGTAACTTCTTCTAGCTGACTTGCCAGGCGCAACAGTGTGGCTTCGTCCCCGTACCGGCCCGCGAACTGCATTCCTATGGGGAGCCCCTGAGAGTTCCAGTGCACAGGCACGGACATGGCCGGTTGCCCCGATGCGTTGAAGGGCGGCGTAAAGGGAGTGAAGCGGAAGCTCATGAGGTGTCCTATATCCTCCAGAGAATCGATCGATTCCGGTTCAGGATATTGCACTTTGCGAAAGAAGCCCTTATCTATCGGAGGCATAGCCAGCGTCGGAGTTAGCAAGATATCGAAATTCTCAAAGAATTTGGCCATCTGGCGCCCAGTTTGCTCAAGAGCATGTGTGGCATGCGAAAAATCTGCTGCTGAAAACCATCTTCCCAGCTTGCCAATGGCCCATGTGTTTCTCTCGACATTCCTTTCAATATGGCTCCAGTTTCCGATTTTCGAGCGGGCTTCATTCAGACCTGCCGCGGTTTCCCCACTCACAACGGTGATAAAGGCCCGGACAAACTCCTCTCCGTCTATTGCCGGGACTGCCTCAGTCAGTTCGTGTCCCAGCCACCTGCACAATGCTACCGTCTCATCCAACCCATTTCTGCAGTCTGCATGTACGTCGGCGGGCAGCAATGGATGTGAGGTATAGGCAATGCGAAGCTTGCCGGGAGATTCTCCTACCTCGGAGAAAAACGGCCTGGGATTGGATGGGGCCCAATGCGGTGCGCCAGGATCTGCTCCCGCGGTTGCATCCAGTACAGCAGCACTATCCCGAACTGACAAGGTCAACACATGATCGCAAGCCATGCCCTGCCAGTGCATCCCAGCGTCAGGTCCTGAAGGATTTCTGCCACGGGACGGTTTGAGGCCGAAGACACCGCAGCATGAAGCAGGAATCCGTATAGAGCCGCCACCATCGTTGCCGTGAGCAAGTAGTACCATACGAGAGGCAACAGCGGCCGCGGAACCACCACTAGAGCCTCCGGGAGTTTTTCTTAGATCCCAAGGATTGTTGCATGGACCAAAAAGCTCAGGCTCCGTCACCGAACTGAGTCCAAGCTCAGGTGTGTTCGTCTTTCCCAGCACGACCAGACCTGCAGCGCGAAAGCGACGGACCAGTTCGCAGTTGTATCGCGGCCTGTGATTGCGAAACAGACGGCTACCGGCGGTGGCTGGCACGTCAGCGTAGCTTACTCCAAGATCTTTTAGAAGGAAAGGAATCCCGGATAAGGGGCCTCCGATTGGATTCTCTGCTCGCTTCCGTGCGCTGTCATACATAGGAAATATCACAGCGTTGATCTGTGGGTTGTGGTCCTCTATCCTGTGGATCGCCTCCTCTACCAGTTCCGACGCAGCCACCTGTCCTCTGCGAACCATTTTCGCCA
This sequence comes from Clostridia bacterium, assembly GCA_003554565.1. GTDB lineage: Bacteria > Bacillota > Sulfobacillia > SLMV01 > SLMV01 > PWGR01. Next base: position 946 of record PWGR01000258.1, on the reverse strand, counting down.
GTCCGACGCCATCGTATTGAACACACTCAAGCGAGCTGCCCATGTTCTCCCACCCCTCTTGTCCGTCGATGCTCCCATGTGGGGAAGCTACAGCCAATTCTTCGATAGCCGGCGGGAGAATTCTTGCTTCATCCCTCGAAAACAATCTGAAACTTGGCAGGAATCTGGGTTGTCTGTCAAGAATTAGACGCGATTAACTGGTTAAACATAGAAAATATATTGGGGGTATTTTGATAAACTACAGAACTCATATACTAGCGATCCTGGCAATCCTGCTGATCGTGGCTGTGGTTACAGCATGCGGCCCGGAGGCGGTGGACGAACCCGCCCCCGACCCGGACCCGGATCCAGACCCGGAAGAGCCGGACCCAGACGAGCCGGAAGAGCCGGTGGAATTGCGGATGGGGCTGGCGGCTGATGCCACCAACCTGGACCCGCGGATGGCGACGGATGTGTATTCAGCGAACATCAACAACCTGGTTTACGCTGGACTGTTGGTGTGGGACGATGAGACCCTGGAGATTGAGCCTTACGTCGCGAGGGAGATTGAGATTCCCGACGATACGACGTATATCTTTCATCTACATGAGGGTATCAAGTTCCACGACGGCGAGGAGTTGACGGCCGAGGACGTCAAGTACACGTATGACTGTTTCCGCGATCCGGACTTCGGAGCTGCAAACCTTGCGTTTTATGAGCCCATTGAAGAAATAGAAGTCATAGACGATTACACTGTGGAGTTCCGCCTCTCGGAGCCCAATGCTCCATTTCTGTACTACCTGGCGCCCGGTATCATTCCCAAGCATCATGCCCAGGAACACGGCGATGAGTCCCTGGAGATGGAGCCCATGGGCGCGGGTCCATATGTTTTTAGGGCTCTTCTCCATTTGAGTTGGCGCAAAAGTTGGCATCAGCTTGCATGAACCTGCTCCAGGCCGGTTGATTT
>PWGR01000164.1 GCA_003554565.1 Clostridia bacterium | reverse complement strand
GCGGCGACTACGGATGTTTACCTGGTGGCCCCGCAGGGGCTACACAGCTTCACCGTAGAGCTGGTGGATGTCACCGGCGACTACGGTGCCCCGGGGGACATCATTGCCCGCAGGGAAGTCAATATGGAGGTGGAGGTAGAGACAACGGTCGTCTTCGCCGAGGATTTCACGGGAGTCTCTGTCGGCAGCATTCCTGCCGGTTGGGAAAGAACGGGCGGTCAGTGGGGTGCAGCCAATGCGTCCACCGCAGGCGGTGCAGCACCGGAAATGCGTTTCAGGCACCCGACGCACATCCATCAGCTTCTGAACTACAGAGTCAACACGCCCCATATCGATGCCAGCGCATTCAGCCAACTTGAGTTGACCTTCCAGCACTTTGCCAGCCGCTTTGCCTTTGCAGAGGGAGCAGGTCTCCTGCAGGTGCAGGTCTCTGTGGATGGGGGTTTCTGGGTGGATGTCTGGTCTGTTCTGACAAACACAGATATTGGCCCAGAAACCGTGACGCTGGATCTGAGTAAATATGCTGGAGACAGCTTCAGAGTTGCGTGGAGTTTCAGCCATTTCCCTCAGGATATCGACCACTGGAGCTTTGACGACGTCGTCATTATCGGATACTGAATCGCTTCGTTGCAGCATAGACAGCGCTGGTAGCCGGCAGTCTGGACACTCACATCCGCACGGCAGCGTCGAGAACCTCCCGTCACCCGTGATAGGGGGGTTCTCGGCTTCCCGGCGTCCGAGAATTTGGCATCCTGCTCACTGCCGGCACTGTTTGCCATTGGCACAGGCCTTTACTCCCGAAGCGCCGGGTTCCATGCGATTCCCACCCGCAGCTCTCGCATGACCACACAGGCATCTCCGGCCTGCTGGGAAACCTGCATGATCCCGGTGCTGCCGGTGCATCCACTGGGTCAGTAGCCTCCTGTGGCCATCGATTACTCCCAGGGCGGCTACATACTGCGCCTCAGCGACTCCGCCCGCTATGATGCGGACCAGTCCGTCTCTCTGCTGCAGCGGGCCGCATTGCTGCGCTGGGCGGATCCCGTGGAGGCCGTGAACCACTGCCTGCAGGCCGTTTCACCGTACGAGGAACACTACCTCCCGGGACGCTCCTGCAAGCTGTGGGTGCTGGCGGCCAGGCGGCACCATCGCCGACTGTACACTGATTGTCTGCGAGAAATTCTGGAGATTCTGCGACGCCCGGCGCGGCACCTGGAGATAGTGATATCTGCGAGAAGGCTCTACCCATAGAGTTCTTCCTTAGATGTGGACGAACTGTACCTTTCTTTCATGGAGGCACTGGCCAATGAGGGCCGGGTGCACGGTGCGGTCGCTCATTACCAAGAGATGGCGACGGGTCTACACCAAGAATACGGCAGGCGACCCGCGGAGCGTCTGCAGGGGGGTGTACATGATGAGAGAACAGAAAATAGCTTCACAGCGGGGCGGTTCATCTCGAATTGAATAGCATCCGGAACCTGTTTTTCGATGCGGAGGAACCCCCGGCACCTGCCTGTGCGATCGGACCGCCTTCCGCTACCCTGCTGGGCCTGAAGGCGCGCCGGCGCAGTGGAAGCCCCTCTCATCAGTTCTTCCTGGGGTTGTTCGCGGCAGGGACTCCTCGGGGGCGAGGTGCCCCGGGCGCCAATGCTGGGGCGGGCCATGTCACAGCTGCAGGAGATACTCAAGTGCAATTTGCGGCGGGGCGATGCGCTCACCTAATGGAACGGCGCTGAGTATCTCGTCCTGCTGCCGGACTGCGCGCACACCCATGCGTTGGCTGCGGGGAGCGCATCCGGCGGGAGTTTCATCGCTTGGCAACGACAAGCTGTGTCCTGCTGTCATTGGACGCACCTGTACCCGGGGGAGGCCCAGGGAAGCACAGACGCAATCGATGGATAAGCATAGCTGTACGTTCAACAGGGGATATGCTTGAACCTGCGATCACAACATTGGTCTCTGCAGGAGCATTATCACTCCAACCTGGGATATCAATTGACACCCCGGAGGAAATGGTGTAAGCCCCCTGATGCCCGGATTATGCTGCGACGGTTTCACCAGATGGGAGCCCTCAAGCGGCCGGACGGAATGCGCATGTCCCCCAAGAACCTCAAGATCCCAGAGCGAGTCCTGAAATCTCTGCGCGTGGATCCCAACGTCTATATAAACGCCCCCCCGGCGTGAGCAAATTTCGGGACTCGGAATGGCCCTCACCGTCCGGGATCACCTGCGGAATGTGAATCCGATGACCGTTAACATGGCATTTCGGCAGGAACGTGCCTGTCCTGACAGAATTCTACGGGAGGATGGGCTGGGTGGATTCTGCTCTGCGGCCTGAGAATGCGGAAAAATGCGGCCCGAGGCCGGCAGCAGAGTAATCCCGGCCATATCCACACTGATATCTATCTATCATGAGGATAAGGGGGAGGTGGGTGCCGTGCAGGTGAAGGATGCAATGAAGAGCCCGGTCATCACGGTTAATGCGGAAGATACCCTCGCCGAAGTGGCGAGGAAATTTCACGAAGAACGCATAAGCGGAGCGCCGGTCGTGGATGAGGATGGCAGCCTGGTCGGAATCGTATCCGAGGGAGATCTCATCAAGAGGAGCCAGGAGCTGCAGGTAAATGTGTCCTATGATGTCTTCGGGTGGATTTCCCCGCACACGCCGATCACAGAAATGGCCAGATTCACCCAGGGGCTCTGCTCGGTGGCCGACACTGTGGTGTCGAAGGTCATGACCAGAAGGGTGGTCACTGTCGGTCCCAACGAGTCGCTGGAGAGAGCCGCCCGATTGATGAGCAGAAGGAATATCAACCGACTGCCGGTTATGGAGGGTTCTGAACCGGTGGGCATACTCAGCCGCGCCGATCTGGTGTGGGCAATGGTTCATATGTGCGAGTTGAGCCCGGACAGTCGGGAAGGGTAGCTGGAGCCTGTCGGTTGCACACAGCGCCTGCTGGGCCGGCGGACATATGCGCGGAAACCCTGCGGCAGGGAGGCGCATGTCCGAGCCGAGCAACCGCCGGGGGTGGGGGTGATGAACCTGTCGCCGGATTCATCGTTATGACGCGAGCATCGCAGAGAGGTGTCCACGTCCGTGTTTCCGGGGATGCGAACCGGATCCGACATAGCCCGTGAACTTCCCGCCAGCACTCTACTCCGGGGAGGACCTCTCTGGTCTGCAATGGGTGGTCTGAATTCAGAGGCGCGCTTCGATGCGCTGCTTATTCTATTGTTATGGATCCGATGTTGCTGAATCATGAAAACATACACGGTGTTCCTATAGCGCAAGGCTTCTGCCGCCCTCCTTTGTATCTATGACCTGCTTACAGATTCTCTCCGTTCGTGATGGTAAACTCCCACATGCGCTGTACCCATGTAGGGGCGGTTGTCTGAAAGGGGGAATATGGCTTTCGATTTTTGTCCGCCCATTGCGGGATCAGAGGGGTCGGCACTGCCTCCTCCTTGTGCGCCGGCCCGGCCACGATGATCAGGTGGGTGCATCTCATATTTCAGGTGCAGGATGGTTGGGGTCAGATCTGCGGCGGTGCGAGCCAGGCCGGTAGAGCGAGAGGGCAGATACGGCACAGATCGAAAATCCCTGGGTCCGATTCTCCATCACTCGCAGAAACGCCGACTTTGAGCCGGGGACCCTGCCCGTTCAGCATGCCGCGTAGCGTCTCACTTTCATATATAGACAGATCTATCTTTCAGTGGGGAGTCCCTGCCAGTTTCGAGCCTCTGACCTGACCATGTATATTAAACTCCAGCAAAGTCAGGATGAAGTTCCCTACGCCTCCCAACTGTGTAGTTGAGTGGAGTTGAGTGTAGTTCATATGCACTGTATACTGAAAGTGGGGTGATGCCGGTGGCTGAGGATCAAGGCCTAATCAATGCACACAGGCTGGCGGAGGCGTTGGACGTCTCCGTGGAGACGGTGTGGAAATACACCAGAGAAAACAGGATTCCCTACGTGAAGCTTGGGGAGAGGCAGTACCGGTACCGGCTGGAGGAAGTACTCGCTGTCTTCGGTGACCGGGGCGTGCGGGAGAGCCCGGGTGAGTACCAGGTTGAATCGGAAAAAGAGTTCACCTATGATGACTACCTGAATCTGCCCGATGAGCCCGGTCACCGTTTCGAGGTGCTCGGTGGAATGCTAGTCAGAGAGCCCTCGCCCAACGTGATGCATCAGCGGGTCTTGGTGACGCTACTGCGGATAGTCGATGACTACTTCCAGGAGATTGATGCGGGTGGAGAGACTTTATGTGCTCCGCTTGATGTGACGCTGGGAGAGAAGACGGTGGTGCAGCCGGACCTGCTCTACGTCGCGTCCGATCAGCAGGATATCGTGGAGGAGAAGCGTATCGACGGAGCCCCGCACCTGGTGGTGGAAATCCTTTCTCGTTCGCATCCGCGGAAGGACCGCCTGCAGAAGCTGCAGATTTATCAAAGAGCCGGAGTACCTCACTACTGGATCGTCGATCCGGACCAGAGGACGTTGGAGTGCTTCTCGCTGCGGGACGGGATTTACGCGTTGGTCGCAGGGGGTATGGATGATGACGTCGTCTGTTCGCCTGATTTCAGTGGGCTGCGTGTGAGTTTGGATAATTTGTGGCAGCACCGGGACCTCTGATGGTCTTCATTGAAGACATATGCGCCGCTACCTGCGGCAGAGGGGAGTGAAAATAAATCTATCATATGGCGGACGCGGTAGCCCGGACCTGACATTTCATTTCCTTGTCAGATATCGCCAACGTTCCTGTTCAGTCTGTCAATCTTGTAGAAAATAACCGCATCGATGCTGCGCTGCTTGATATCCCGCACCAGAGTCTCCTGTATTTGGAGCCTGGATTTGTCTCGTCGTAATCAAACGAATTATGGTCGCGGCCGTCCGTCCTTTGTTCTTCTGTTTATACCCTGCAGTAGACGAACACTTTCCGACTGCTATAGTACACGCCACTTGGCGCGATATGTGACTGGCGGGCTGTATTTTCCGGTGACGGGAGGAGTCATTCACTCAATACTCAACCGCGGGACGGAGGAATTCATCTCCGAGGAGGCCCGTGAAGATATCAACGTTCTGTTTGTGCGCCATTGGGCACCTATGGGGTTCTTCTGCGACGGCGATACAGGTCTTGTACCTGAGCGTCACCGATAAGGGAAATTTGCTGTGGTGGATGGAAGTTCCGATGGGAACCTCGGGGCCACCACAACATTGTCCAGCTCCTCGGCCGCCCCTGCGTGCCATCTCCATCGGCACAGAGAGGTCTGGTCCGAGGGGTAGGTGTGGGCACTGGGTCCGTAGGCCTCCTATCCCATCACTGTCGCCCTATGCAGTGCGGGCTTCACAACGGTTGTCCTTCTAACGGGCTGATCGCTGTTGAATCTGTCCCGCCCCACGTGCCAGGTGGCTTTCCGCTTCGTTATGTAACTGACTTGTTATGTATAACGGCAGGAAGTATGGAAGCCAACCCGAATAGCTTTTCTAATGGGAATTTACCGTCTTCTGGCAGGTAACGACCAGGGGAAGAGTTACTTTGTCTGCAGAAGCCTGAAATGGCCGTCTTCATCTGCCGCTCTTACTGCACTGAGGAACACTGAGGTTGTAACGTCCAACATATGTATAGGCGCAGATCAATGGGCCGGGAAGTGTCGAACGCCGATCGGATGTGGGGGAGTTGTGTTCCAGGGAGGTCGATAGTGTGTCTGGTAGCACAAAGTTGATTCTGACTGTTGTAGTGGCACTGCTGGTGGCATTTCCGCTGTACAGTGGTGGTTTTGCCGCGCCGAATGTGGTATGGGTGTGTCCTGATGGCGACGATGATGGCGAGGGTACAGAGGGCGATCCGTTTGCCACGGTTCGCAAGGGAATTTCCGAGGTGGACGAAGGCGGAACAGTCCACATAAAGCCGGGCGTCTACGAGGACGAGGGTACTGGGGAATTGGCCATCGACAAGAGCCTCACACTGGCCGGTGCGGACATGAAGGAAGTAACTATTGATCGGTCTGATGCCGACGGTGCGTACGGCTTGCTGGTTGCAGCTGGGGCAGAGGATGTGACCCTCGAGGGATTCACCCTCATAGGTCCGGACTCTGGGGACTACGCTTATGGTCTGAAGATTGAAGAAGCCGAGGACATATACATTGAAGATGTCGTGGTGCAGGGCTCTGCACGGACCGGTCTGGATCTCAACACTGTCCGGAACGCGAGTATCAAAGGGGTCGAGGTTCTGGGCAATTTCGCTGCCGGGGTTGCCGTAAGGGACTCGGAAGAAATAGAGATCGACGATCTGCTAACCAGTGATAATGCATGGGCTGGGCTGATCTTTTACGCGCCTGACGATGAGAGCGTGCACGACGTGTCTATTACGAATTCAGACTTCATCAACGAGTCAGTAGGAATCTCGCTTGAACACTCGGGATACACCGATATCGTGATTGAGGACAATGAATTCATCGACAACGGGATCCAGGTTATCCATGAAGACGCGGATGCTCTGGCCCTCGATGATGTCCTCGGTGCCAATAGCTTCGATCGGGCAGTCGTGGTTCGCGGTAGTGATATTGTATTACCCGTCATCTTCAGCAGTATACAGTATGCCGTAGATACTGCCGAAAGTGGCGAGACGGTCGAGGTTCATCCCGGCACCTACACGGAAGATGTGCTGATTGAGACTGATAGCCTGACGGTATGCTCGGTGGATACGACCGGTTCTGGAGAAAATGCAATTGTCCACGCAGAGACCACGGATGAGGCGGGGCGGGGTGTTTTCACCATCCGGGCGGATGATGTAACCATTGATGGCTTCACCGTACAGAAGGGGCGGAATGGCATCGCCGTCGAAGG
>PWGR01000081.1 GCA_003554565.1 Clostridia bacterium | reverse complement strand
GCCTGAGGGTGAGGATAGGCCGGCTGAACGAGTATAGTCGGGGCTGGCTGGGCTACTTCTCTATCGCTGATATGAAGGGGCCACTGAGGGATGTGGATCAGTGGTTGAGACGCCGGTTGCGGACCCGCATGTCCGGTGGTGTGGGGGGACGGCGGGGGCGACCCCGCCTCCTACCCGATTATGCTGCGAACGAGCCGGCGGCCAGACGACATAGGATGACAGCATAGGAGGATGAGTCGAATGAGACGCAGATGCCACAATTACCCGAGACCGCCCGCCCGCGTGCCCCGTGGTGGCCATCAGCTTTCTCCCCTTCCTTATCCGTATGATGCCCTGGAACCGGTTCTCTCTCGTGAGGCGATGCGGATCCATCACCAGATGCACCATGCCGATTATGTCCGGGGCCTGAATCGGGCGGAGTTGGCCCTTGTTGGAGCAAGAGAACGTGGAGATTGGCGGCTGGTTCGTTACTGGGAAAGGGAACTGGCATTTCACGGGTCTGGAGATTTGCTTCACACCCTTTACTGGAGAAACATGACGCCTGATCCGGTCCGGCTGCCGGTTTTCATTCGCCGCGTGCTGACCAGGGATTTTGGGGGTCCAGATCAATTCCGCGCGCACTTCCTCGCTGCCTCAGAGCTTGTAGCGGGAAACGGTTGGGGTATCTGGGTCTGGCAGCAGCAGTATGACCGCAGTGAGATCCTGGCAGCGGAGCGGCATGAGAACATGGTCCGGTGGGCTACGATCCCTCTACTGGTCGTGGACGTTTGGGAACATGCCCACTACCTCGACTATCCGGGCCAAAGGAGAGATTATCTGCAGGCCTGGTGGGCGCTAATCGACTGGAACCGGGTACAGTCCCGTCTTGAGCGAGCCGCAGTTGAGTGATTAATGCTTCTGCACTTGCTGACGGCGCCAGTGATGGGGGAGCGAGGCGATGATCGGTGCCCCGCACCCCGATCGAGGCTTTCACTCCGGGGTCTACTCTGAGAGGAAGGAGAAGTCGCCCGTTTTGTCCATGTTGTGTGCGACCGCACGCAGGAGATCGGTAGCTGCTTTCATGTCGCGTATATCCCCCATTTCCACCGGCGAATGAGAGTAGCGTCTGGGGAGGGTTACGGAACCGGCAGGTATGCCGCCATCCGCCACCTGCATGGCTGCGGCGTCGTTGTTGCCGCCGGCGAACACCATCGGCTGGTACGGTATCTCGTTATCCTCGGCAGTCGAGATCAACAGATCCCGCACCGCGGGGTGTACGGGGGCACTGCAGCGTCTGCCGCTGGCGAGCGGCAGTACGGGACCATCGCCTATGCGGGTGTGCAGCTGGGTATCCTTCACATCTGGAGTACCACCGCACGGAATGGTGTCCAGCGCGATGCCGAAGTCGGGCCGCAGGTTTTCCGCTGCCACACCGGCACCGCGCAGACCAATTTCCTCCTGTACCGTGAACACTGCCGAGATGGTGCCCGCGAAATCAGCATCCTCCATTTCGTCCAGCAGCTGCCACAGTACGGCGCATCCTGCTCGATCGTCCACCGCCGCCCCGGTGAAACGATTCCCATCGGTCAGTCGGGTGAGCTGGTCATCGTAGGTGATTTGAGTTCCGATTCTGATCCCCATTTCATATACCTCATCCCGGCTGCCTGCACCGACATCAACGTACAGCTGATCGGCAGTGGGCACCTTCCTGCGTTCCTCCTCTGTCTGGTAGTGACCGGGCTTGACTCCCACCACTCCGGGTATATCGCCTACCCGCACTTTGCGCCCCACCAGCAGTGCATCCAGGGTACCGCCCACTTTTTCCATTCGTAGAAAGCCTGCCTCGTCAACGTACTTCACGGTCGCCCCGATCTGGTCTGTGTGTGCCGCAATCAGCATCTCTGGTCCGGGTCGGATTCCTTTGCGCTGAATGTAGACGTTGCCCATGGCATCAATCTCTGCTGCGTCTGCGCGCCCGGCCAGTTCATCCCAGAGAAACCGGACTATTCGCTGCTCCTGCCCGGACACTGCCGGTATTTCCGTCAATTGTGTTAACTTGATCCACAGATCATCGCGCACGGCATAAGCCCTCCTTGCGTTGGTCTTTGGTATCATCTTTCCCGCCGCAGCCGCAATTCCCTGGACAATGCATGAAGCTTATCTCTTCGGACGGGAGAACTCCGCCTCTGCTCACACAGGAACTCGCTGCGCGCCCATAGAAGTTTTCAAAAGTTGCGCCTCTTTTGCACCAGACGACGGCCGAGAAGTGATCGGGACGGAGGAATAATGTGCGAGATGTAGCCCAACGCGTTGTATCTATGGCAGATGGCATGGGGGCCTCTTATGTCGATTCTCGTGTCGTGCAACGGGAGCGAGAGTTCATTTCAGTCAAGAATGAGGAGGTCGAGGTAGCAAACTCACAGGATGATATGGGCGTGGGTGTGCGCGTCCTTGTCGATGGAGCGTGGGGGTTTGCCTCTACGAACCGGCTTGACGGACGCTCTCTGGAAAAATGCGCGCGCCGCGCTGTGGAGGTGGCACGGGGCGGGGCTACGGTACGAAAGTACCCCGTTCAGCTCGCCCCTGAGCCAGAGTACCAGGATGAGTGGATTCGTTCGGTGGAGATTGATCCCTTTGCGGTTGATATGGCGAAAAAGCTGGAGCTGCTCACCGAGTGCTCCAAAGAGATGCTGCGCGAGGGAGTTGGGGTAGCCAGGGCAAGCCTGGTGTTTGAGCGGGACACCCAGGTATTTGCCAACAGCTCCGGATCCCTGATCCGGCAGGTGTTCACAGAAAGCGGCGGCAGTCTCTACGCACTTGCCGTCAATGGGGAACAGACCCAGGTCCGGACCTATCCCTGCACCATCTGGCATGATATTCAGGGGGAGGGCTGGGAGACCATCGAGGCCCGTGATCTGCTGGGCAATGCCCCGCGAGTGGCTTCTGAAGCGGTGCAGCTGCTCTCAGCCCGCCCCTGTCCTGAGATGACCACGGACGTCATCATAGCGCCCAATGAGCTGGCACTGCAGATTCATGAGAGTGTTGGACATGCAGTTGAGGCAGACCGGATACTCGGGCACGAGGCCGACTTCGCTGGTACTTCGTTCATTGACCCGGACATGCTCGGAGAACTGCGTTACGGCTCGGAGGTAGTGAACTTGTTTGCTGACCCGACTCTGCCTGGAAGCCGGATCTCGTACAAGTACGACGACGAGGGAGTGAAGGCCGGCCGGGTAGATCTGGTGCGCGATGGTGTGTTGGTTGGTCTTACCACTTCCCGTGAGTCCGCTCACGAGCTGGGTCTTGATCGTTCTGGGGGCTGCATGCGGGCCAACAATTTCGATCACATTCCGCTGGTGAGAATGCCGAACGTCTCCCTGGAACCGGGGGATGTCAGTTATGAGGATCTCATCGCTTCCACGAAGAAGGGCATTCTTTTGGATCAGAATCGCAGCTGGTCCATCGATGATCGTCGACTCAACTTCCAGTTTGGCTCAGAGGCGGGGTGGCTCATTGAGGATGGCCAGATAACGGAGATGGTGCGCGATCCCATATATGCTGACATTACGCCGCAGTTCTGGTCCAAGTGTGATGCCATCGCTGATGAGGACGACTGGCGAATTGTCGGGTATGCGTGCGGCAAGGGAGCTCCATCACAGGACGGTCGTGTGGCGCATGGCTGTTCGCACGCGCGCTTCACCGGGTTGAAGGTGGGGGGCAAGAAATCATGATACTAGGGAAAAAGTGTCTGCAGGACATGGCGGAGATGGGTCTGCGGCAGGCCGACGGCTTTGAGGCGGAGATTCATCTGGAAAACTACAACTACGGGCTGACTCGGTTTTCTGAGGGGCAGATCCATCAGAATATCTCGATGGAAGGTATTTACGTCACTGCGCGGGTATTCGACGGCCGGCGCTGCAGTGAGGTGACTGCTCGGGCACCGGAACCAGAGAAAGTTGCAGAGGCGGTTCGGAGAGCAGCGGAAGCCCTTGTGGCGGGGGCAGTGAGACCCCAACGTCCGCTTCCGGGTCCGGATAAAGCCTGCAGTGTGGATGAAAACGGGGACATACCTGGATTTGACGCATGTGTGCCCGAAAATGCCGACCGCTGGCGGGGCCGGGTTGCGGAACGGGCTGTGAGCGTTATTGAGCGGGAGGGCCCGCGTCCGTTCGGCCGGGTTGCCACAGAATTTAGCGAGCGTTTAATAATGAACACCGCGGAGTTGATTTCCTACGCACCACGCACCAGCTGCAACGTCAGCTTTACTGCCATCCGCGATACAGGATATGGGTACAGTGAGCGGAGTGGTTTCTCCCTGGATGCAATCAATGCGGGAGAGGCGGCATCTGAGGCCGCGGGCGGCTGCAATCTCTCTCGAGATCCAGAACCGTTTCCGGAGGGCGAGTACCCGGTTATCCTTCTCCCATATGCTGCTGCCGATCTTGTCTCCTTTGTGGCCCGGCTGGGGGCAGACGGCGAGGCCGTAGCTGAAGGCAGGAGCTTCATGTCCGGACGGGCGGGAGAGCGTGTGGTGTCAGATCTGCTTACCATCTATGATGACGGGGCGGATGAACACGGGTGCCCAATTCTGTTTGACGGCGAAGGCGTCCGCAAGCGCCGGGTGGACATAATCAGTGAGGGCATCGCATCCGGTTTGCTGTATAATCAGACCACAGCCGCCGCAGAGGGTGAAGTGTCCACAGGACATGCCCCCGTGGTACGCGCGTTTGGTTCCTTCCGGGGAGGTGCTTCCGTATCACCCCAGAACCTGTTTCTTGCCGAGGGGGACGCTCCGGTCGCAGAGATGATTGAGGACACCGATCTCGGTCTCCTGATCACTACCCTGCATTACACCCGGGTGGTGGAACCCCGGGATGTGGTAATTACCGGTATGACCAGAAACGGCACCTTTCTGGTGCGTAACGGGGAGATCGTGGGGCCCGTGAAGAACCTGCGCTTCACTGATAGCTATGTTCGCGCATTGAATCAGGTTACCCATGTCGGTTCACAGTCATTGTTGTGCGGGGAGGGGGTTGGAGGGATCCGGGTACCCGCACTCCGACTGGACAGCCTTCGCTTTACCGGCACCACGGAGTTCTGAGTGTAGGATCGCTTCTGGAAATTGTGAGTCCTGTGGACTGGTGAGAGGGAAGTTCACTTTGACGCAGAATAGGGATCTCAATAGAGTTAATGGCATGATAGAAACATTCGCTGCAATCTTTCGAGGGGAGAGGTAAGATGCCCGAACTGGCTTATCTTGATGGGGATTACATGAGCATTGAGGAGGCGCAGGTGCCGGTGGAGGATCGCGGCTTGCAGTTTGGTGACAGTCTGTACGAGGTTGTCAGACTGTACGAGGGTGAACCATTTCGTCTCGGGCCGCACATGGATCGTATGCGTCGCGGAGCCGAGGTGATCGGACTGAATCTTGCTGCGGCAGGCGATCTGGAGCGGATCATGCGGGATCTTGCTGAAAAGTCGGAGCTGGACACCGCTTTCATCTATTTGCAGGTCACTCGCGGCGTGTGTCCCCGGAATCATTTGATCCCGGATGAGCTTGAACCCACCATCATTGCCACGGCCCGGAAGCTGCAGCCCATTCCGGAGGAGAAGTACTCGCGCGGGAGTGTAGCTTTTACCCGCCCCGACCTGCGGTGGGCGCGACGCGATGTCAAGGCCACGACGCTCCTGCCCAATATCATGTCAAGAAGCTACGCTATTAACCGTGGTGGCTATGATGCTGTTCATTATGAAGAGGACGGTACTATTACGGAGGGTTCGGTGAGCAACTTCTTCTGCGTCATAGATGACGTGGTGCGGACGCACCCGGCCGACGAACGCATCCTCGCCGGCATCAGTCGCGCGACAGTACTGGAGTGCGCTGAGGCTCTCGACATTTCATACGAAGAGAGGGCATTCACCGTCAAGGACCTGTTTGAGGGGGCATCGGAGGCATTTTTCAGCGACACGTACAGCGAAGTGATGCCGGTGCACCAGGTGGACGGCAAAGACATCGGCCAGGGTCGCCCTGGCCCCGTTGCCCAGGAGCTTCGCTCTGCCTTCCGTGATGTTGTACGTAGGGAGACTGGTACCGGATAGACCTTGTTCCGGGCCGTCCCTGTTGCTGAACGGCCCGGAATTCATCCTTTTTTTTTGGCCCCAGCTGCTGTCAGGGCGAGGTGCGTGAGGCAGCCCCAGACCGTTGTCCTGCTCGCGTGTTGGCTCTGAGCGCAGAGAGTGCCATGATCTTCTGCCGCCGAGCCTCTCCTGCTCCCTTCCGCCAGATGCACAACAGCCCCGTACCTGCTGCGGGAATAATCATGTTTGCTCACTTTTCATGCCCGGACAGAGTAGATTGTCAGTAAGTAATGCAGATCTGCCGTCCCAAAAGATGGTATGAAGCACAGTACCCGATTTTCCACGAGGTACACTCGCTTACTTCATACTCTTGGCCACCACACGGTGGTAAGGCATATACATCATTGGTAGAAGCCGCAGTATCCCAATTCCTTTTCAGCATGTGGTATCTACTCGAAAAATCATTTCTCCGATATCCATTTTTAGGTACTAACTATCCGGGTGGATCTCGCAGATAGACCTCTGGTTTCACCCCCAAAAGGCACATCACTCTGCGGGGGATTCTGAGGTTGCGTGGGAACTCCCGCTTCCCCTGTTCGTCCCGGGTGATCTTCATCTTTTTGAACTGTTCGAGCACCCGATTCCCTGTGGGGCGGAAGGTGCCCTTCGTTCCGATAATCTGCATGGGTTGGTCTTCGTTCTTGAGCGCGTTTCTGACCCTACGCTGCATCACACTGTAGATCATCAGGGCCATGAGAAACACGTAGCCCAGAGCGTTCACCCGCCCCGGGTTCTTGAGGTACATGGGCCCGGTAACTTTGGGCTTTTTGATGAACCGGAAGTGTTGTTCCACGGTGCTCTG
>PWGR01000029.1 GCA_003554565.1 Clostridia bacterium | reverse complement strand
GACTGCCTGAATGCCCTCAACCAGGCACAGACCCGTCTTCTTCCTCGCCTTTCGACGAAGGAGCTTTCGGATATCCTTTACAGTGGAGTTCTGTCTGCTGGTGATGATCTGCACTGTGGACCGATCCCTCGAAAGATTTTCTCATCTGCACTCTCAGTATGCGCAGTGCACTGCCTCCCGTCAATGTCGTCAGCACCATTCTGCCCCACCGTCGCGGGCAAGGATGCACGAGACACCACCCGTCCTCAAGGTAGATCCCGACAGTTGGACCCAAAAAGAGAGAGGAACCGTGACATTGACGTCAGGCCTCTTTTCAGCGACAAAGCCGCGGCGGGGGCCATATGCTGGATCCCGGACCGCCCACCGCACCTGCCCCGGGCCTGTCATTTGCCCGCCATCTGAGTCGGCAATAACAGGTCAACTACCTGCACACCCCACTTGCCTGCCCATCGCTGTTACCCTGCAGCGAGTTCACTCCTGTCGAAAATCCCGTTCATTACAAACTACCCTGCCTGCAGGTGCTGCTGCACCGCCCACAAATGCGGCGGCCGCGCTCGCATCCTGGGGCGCAGTGTAATGCGGTCAAAAAAACTGAAGGAGTGTTGTTGACACGTGCGATGCAACTTGATATCGTACAGGCAGGATAGAAACCGGCGGTCGGTTTGTAGTTTGTCCGGGTCTTAACTCCAGGTCAGGAGGTTGAACTTGTGATCGAAAGAATGTCGCCGGAAGAAAGAAAATCTCAGATAATTCAGGCTGCCCTGGTCCTTTTCAGCGACAGAGGCTATGAGAATACCACGGTCCGCAATATCATAGATGAGGCCGGCATCTCCAAGGGCGGCTTCTACCACCACTATGATTCCAAGGAACAGCTGCTGGATGATATCGCCCACTTCTTTGTGGCAGAGGTCTTGTCTATCCTGGAGGAAATTGCCGAACGCGATGATCTGTCCGGCCTGGAGAAGGTGAACGAGTTTATCCGGACAGCCAATGCTTACAAGAAGGAAAGGCCAGTGGAAGTGTCCGCCCTGCTTTCGGGTATCTACTCCGACGACAAGAATATGCACCTGGAGAACAAGATACTCGATACCGGTCGCAAGTCACTCCCCCCCATCATGAAATCGAGCATACTGCAGGGAATAGAGGAGGGAGAATTCGACACTGACTACCCGGAAGAGGCGGCCGAAATGTTTGTCAAGCTTTTCATGATGCATCAAAGTGAGATGGCAGTGGAATTCGTCAGGGTACTGAGCGAGGACAGTGAAGAGGGGTTCGAACCCATTGTCCGGAAGTACCGGTTTTTCCAGCAGGCCATGGAGGACATGCTGGGCCTCGAGCGGGGGGCTCTGGTCCTCGAGGAAATAGCCAGTGATCTGCTGCGGAACCTGGAAGTTCAGCTGGGAATGATGAATTCAACCGGCGACGAGTCAGACGAGAAATCAGAAAGGTAGGACACTCATGTCCGACGAGATAATCAGAGCGGAGAACCTCAGCAAGGAATACGTACAGGGTGACGTCAGGGTGGGAGCCCTGCAGGATGTCTCTCTCGAGGTAAGGACGGGAGAATTCATCGTCATAGTGGGGCCGAGCGGCTCGGGAAAAAGCACCCTCCTGAACATTCTGGGGGGAATGGACGTACCCACCTCGGGAAGGGTCATCTACGCGGGGCGCGATCTGGCAGAACTGAACGAGTCCGAGCTAACTGAGTACCGCAGGTCGGAGATAGGCTTCGTCTTTCAGCTTTACAACCTCATGTCGGCGCTGACCGCCCGGGAGAATGTGCAGCTGGCCACCGAGCTGGTCTCGGGGGCTCTCGATCTGGATGAGGTGATGGAGAAAGTGGGTCTGACCGACAGGATGGAGCACTTTCCCTCACAGATGTCCGGGGGAGAACAGCAGAGAGTGGCCATCGCCCGCGCGCTGGCCAAAAACCCGGGAGTGCTGCTTTGTGATGAGCCGACAGGCGCCCTGGATTACGAGACCGGAATACGCATATTGGCGCTTCTGCGCGAGCTGAACTGCGATTACGGGACCACAGTAATAATCATAACGCACAATCTGGCCGTAGCTGACATGGGCGACCGGATGCTCCGGATGCGGAGCGGGCAAATAGTCGAGCAGCGGGAAAATGAGGAACCGCTTCCGGCCGAAAGGATTGTCTGGTAATGCGTGCACTGGATAAAAGACTGCTGCGCACTGTAGACAGGTCCCGACTGCAGTTTCTGGCCATCATTGTAGTCATTGCGCTGGGGCTGATGGCACTTGTGGTTTTGAACAATGCCTATCAGAACCTGGATGGGGCTATGTCCGATTACTACGAACGGCAGTCTTTTGCCCACCTGTTTTCCGAGTTCGTTCCCCAGCCCCCCGACTATGTGGAGGGGCTCCGGGACCTGCCGGAGATCCGTGAGGCAGAGGGAAGAATCGTCACGGATATAAGGGCGGATATAGGCCGGGACATACACCCCGAGCTGCACATGGTGGCACTGCCGGAAGAAGGCGATATAAACCGGCCCCTGGTCCTACAAGGGCATCTGCCCGGCCAAAAGGACAGAAATGAAGTGGCCCTTTTGGCCGGCTTCGCGGAGGAAAATGACCTGCAGGTCGGAGATGAGATAGATCTCATCGTACGGGAAGAAGCAATCAGGGTCAGAGTTTCAGCCGTGGTGAGCAGCCCCGAGTTTCTCTACCCCATCACGGACATTTCGAGAGTCTTTGCTCCCGACAATGAATACTACGGCATCGCCTTTGCCGACCTGGATTTCGCAGCTGACATTGTCGGCATGCCGGGACAGGTGAATCAGGCAACCTTTATGGTGGCAGAGGGGCATTCGCTCGAGTCGGCCGAGGAGGCGGTCAGAGATGCAATGGGAGGGCGCGGGCTGATGCGGGTCATAACCCGCGATGACCAGCTCAGCCACTACAGCGTGTCGCTGCGGACCGGCCAGCTTGAGGACCTAGCCTCCTCCATCCCGCTGATCTTTCTGGCCATCTCCGCGGTGATCATCTACATGCTGCTGATGCGCATGGTGGAGGCCGACCGCACGGTCATAGGCGTACTGAAGGCCATAGGGTATAGTGACGGTGAGGTTCTCATGCATTATCTCAAATATGCTCTCGGCATGGGATTTGTGGGCGCACTGCTCGGAATGGTAATCGGGCATCTGCTGGTCCGCCCCGTCACAGAGACATTTTTCCTGGAATTCTTCGATATGCCGCTTCTGCAGGTGCAGACAGACTGGTCGCTGATCATCCTGGGGAGCCTGCTCACCCTGGTATTCTGTGTGGGCACGGGAATGTGGGCGACCCGTACAGTGCTGCAGATCACCCCGGCGGATGCAATGCAACCTGCCGCGCCGCCCCCGGGGCAGAAGAACCTGCTGGAAAGATGGTTCCCCCGGTTGTGGAGCTGGCTCGCGTTCACCACCAAGCTCATGCTGCGCCAGCTTTTGCGCAACAAGAAGAGATTTGCCCTGGCAGTTCTCGGGGTGGCCTTCGCCTACACCCTGGTCGTCCTGCCCTTTTACATGCTCGGCATCCTGGATGCAATAGTGTTCGAGCAATTTGACGAATTCGAGGTGTATGATTACGCGGTATCCTTCAATGAGCCGATCTCTGAGGCAGGCATTGCCCAGATACGAGAAGAAGCCGACCTGAAGCAGATTGAGCCGCTCATCGAGTATCCCTTTGAGGCAAGAAACGGATGGAGGAATGAAACGGTACCGGTGCGGGCGCTTCCGGAGGGGGGTACGCTGCAGCGCTTCCAGAACGCGCGTGGGCAGCGGATCTCGATCCCAACCTCAGGAGTGCTGGTCTGCGAGTACATGGCTGGTGCATTGAATGTGGGGCCCGGAGATGATGTACTCCTCTCCTCGCACATCACGGATGAGCACGAACACCATATCCCGGTGAAAGATGTTATCAGGCAGGATCTGGGGTCGGGCATGTACGTATCCCACCAGACCATGCAGGCAATGACTGGTGACGGCGATGCATACACAGGTGCCTTCGTACAATCTACGGACGACATCCGGTACCGACTGCGCCACGCTTTTAATGTGAAATCAATCACGTCCGTCGACCAGATGGTGGAGGGGATCGACGAGATGATGGGGCTCGTGATTGCCCTGTGCACAATCCTCGTCCTGATGGGGGGAGTGTTTGCGTTTGCTATCCTGTTCAATATCGCTACAGTTGGGATAATGGAGCGAACCCGGGAGTTTTCTTCCATGCGCGTGCTCGGCTATGACCGTAAGTCAATATACCACATCATACTGCATGAAAATATCCTGGCCACTATTTTCGGACTGATACTGGGGGCTCCGATGGGACACATGACCTTCGTGGCCGTGGTTGAAGCATTCCAGCGGACGGAGATGATCTACCTGCCCGTACCATTTCACCCGGGTTCTCATGTGGCAGCGACGATGCTGGTCTGTGGGTTCGTGGCCCTCGTGATGATGGCCGTGCGGGTGAAGATCAGAAATCTGGACTTGCTGGAGGCCCTGTCCAGTCGAATGACCTGAGAGGGGAATCATTTATGCGGAAGAAGCTTGCAATCATCATTGCTGCCGTCCTTATTATAGGCGGAGGTGGGGTGCTGGCCCACAGACATTTCTCTGCCTTTGAGGTGGATGTGCATACAGTGCAGGAAGAGACAGTGCAGAAACTGGTGACGGGAACCGGCCACCTGGCGGGAGAGGTGGAAGAGGAAATAGGGGCCCGTCACTCCATGGTCGTGCAGGAAGTTACCGTGGATGCCGGTGACCGGGTTGAGCCAGGAGATGTCCTGGCACGCGGCGATACCGGCGACTACGAGGTTGAAAAGAAAAACCTGTTAGCAGAACGAGATATCCTGCGTGACGAGATCGCCAACGCCAAACAGAGTCTTCCCGCCCGGCTGCGCGGGGCTGAAAGCAGCCTGGAGGCGGCCAGGGAGAACCTGCGGGAAGCGGAGGAGGACGCTGAAACCCTGAAAAAACTCTACGAATCGGGAGCCGCGGCAGAGAAGGAATACCGCCAGGCCAGGCTGCTGGTGACCTCGCGCGAAGCTGAGGTCACAAATGCGGAGGCGGCTGTGCAGGAGATCAGGACAAAGGACCAGCAGCTGTCCGTGCAGGCACGGCGCGTTGACGCCCTGCAGGATCAGATTGACTCCGTCCGGGACAAGATTGCTCAACATGAAATCACCGCCGGATCGGAGATGTTGGTGGGTGAAAAGCTGGTCAGTGAGGGCGATGTGGTCGCAGCCGGCACCCCGCTGTTTCTCCTGCACAGCGAAACGATGCTGGTGCAAATGGATGTGCTCGCACAGGATGCCCGGAATATCACAGTGGGCGACGCGGCGATCGTCTCCGGCGACGCGGTGGGGGACGCCGACTGGGAGGCCGGGGTAAGTAAGGTATATCCCCGGGCAGTTGAACGGGTTTCCGAACTCGGCGTCCGGCAGAGACGAGTTCCGGTGGAGCTAAAACTGCAGCAGATGCCCGATGGTGCACAGCCGGGTTATCCCGTCGACGTGGACATCGTGGTGCAGCAGCAGACGGGGCTGGCCATCGACCGCGACGCCGTCTTTGAGCTGGACAATGCCGATCATGTCTTCGTGGTGCGCGATGATGTTGCTCAACTGACCGAGATCGTCGTCGCCCTGGAGGGCGATGACCTAGTCCTGGTGCAGGAAGGTCTGTCCGCCGGAGACGCGGTGGTGGTCAACCCACCCGCAGAACTGGATGATGCCGTTCGTGTGCGCATCGACAAGTGACAGTTTCAGTCTGGAGGGAAGCAATGACAAAAAGAACGAGCGCATACACTGCAGCAGTGGTACTCCTCTGCCTGCTGGTTTTCGGAACGACCAGTGGGCAGTCCATAGCAACGAAGAATGATGTCCGGCATATCAGCGCTGATTCGGCGGTCGAGATGGCATTTTCCGACGGTGGAGGGGCTGAATCTGCCCGGCTGCGCCTGCATCAGTCCCTCCTGGAGGCAGCAGAACTGCAAAGGCAGCACGAGACGGGGCCCCCGCGCCACCCCCTGGATCCCCCAAGTGACTTCGAGGAGGCAAAGGCGAAAGATCTTCTGCCGATACAGTTCACCGCCCTGCGGGAGATGGCAAAATCCGCCTACATCCAGGAGATGGCGGGGTTCCGCGCCGAGGTAATCGGAAGCTACTACGCCGCCCTGCTGGCGGAGGAAAGCAAAGATGTTATGGACACTGCTATTGAGACAATCAAACTGCACAAGGATCGTGCCGAATCACTGCACGCGGCGGGCGAAGTTCCCGAGGCCGACGTACTCAGGGCAGATGCCCGGTTGGAGAGTGCCCGCGCCGACCTGGCGAGTGCAGACAGTGAACTGGAGCGGGCGCTGCTGCGCCTATCTGCCAAGATCGGGCTCGACATGGATGAAGATCTGCAGCTGCAGGGGGACCTGGAAATGCCGCACGATGTCGAGCTTTCTCTCGAGGATAACATTTTGCAGGCGCGCAAACTGGATCCGGGAGTCATCGCGGCAAGGGGTGAGCTGGCAGCGGCAGAGAAAGAAAAAGCACTCTTTATAGAACACCGCGGCGCATACAGCCAGCGCCGCTCCTACCGGAAGCGTTCACTGGCTGTCGACGAGGCGAAGCACGGTCTCGCAATGGCCGAAAGAGATATCGAACTGCAGGTGCGGGCCGCACACTCGGAGATATCCGAGGCGGCAGCCCGGCTGGATTCTGCTATCCGGCAGGTCGACGCGGCAGAACGAGACGGGGAAATGGCAACGCTGCAGTACGAGGCGGGCCTGACCACCATCACTGAAGTGCTGGATGCGACTCTGGAGTATCGTGAGGCCCGGCTGGGAGAAGTGCAGGCGAACGTCGGCTACCTGACGACACTGACGCACCTTGAGGCCCTTCTCGGTGAGGGAGTAGCGGATGCAGAG
>PWGR01000220.1 GCA_003554565.1 Clostridia bacterium | reverse complement strand
GATGCAGCTCCTGCTCCCGCTCTATCTGCTCACCGGCGTCAATAACCCGCCTGCGTATCGTCTCGTGACTGATCAACTGATAACCGAAGATGTCCTCTATGCTGCGACACGCCTCGCGGTATGAGGGACCGCGTACACCCTGCTTCACCGCAACCTCGGTGAGCGCAGGACTCACACGCTCACCGCTCTCAAGACCCAACACACGGTCCAAAAGCGCCACGTGCTCTTTCTTCTCGCTGTCATAGTAGTACCGCCGGGAGAAGCTCACTGAGCCAACAAGTGTGTCCACCTGGCGCTCCCGAACATCCTTGACCCCATAACGCTCAGTGTCGCGGTCACGAAGTAGCTGCTCGTCCAGCTGCTCCAACGCCGATACCAATATCTCTCCGGCAAGCTCCAGGCCCATGCGAAATGCCATCCGATCCACCGCGGAGAAGGATATGCCTATCTGATCTTGAACAGTAACCATGATGGGAGGTCTCACCCTTTCTGTTTTGACCTACTTAACACTTAGGGACCGAGATCTCCCATCCCTTTTATTTACCCACATCCCCCACATCAATGTTACTCACACTGCCGGCCAATGCGCAGAGACTCAGCTGAGCCGGGGGCGTTTCGCTACGCTGATG
The DNA here is from genome assembly GCA_003554565.1 of Clostridia bacterium. Lineage (GTDB taxonomy): Bacteria > Bacillota > Sulfobacillia > SLMV01 > SLMV01 > PWGR01. The sequence goes on along the minus strand of PWGR01000220.1, from coordinate 6,295 downwards.
CCCCCGGGCCTCCCGAGCAAATCGGCAAGGCGGTTCTTGGCCGTTTGCCACGTCCATCCTGAACGGGTTATATTTGCCCCGTGCACCCCAATAGATGCAAGAGCTGATCGTCAGATCATATGGGAGGCGGGAAGAGATGAGGCAGAGACAACTCGGCCAAACCGGACTCAGGGTGTCGGTCATTGGATTCGGTGGAGTACCTGTAAACCGCGTGGATTATGCGCGGGCGGAACGGACACTGCATGCAGCATTTGACGCCGGCATAAACATCGTCGATACCGCGCAGTCCTACGGCGACAGTGAGGAGAAAATTGGCAGAGCACTGCAGAGCTGGGAAAGCAGCGACGAGATCATCCTGGCCACCAAATCACAGAAGCGCGATGCCAGTGGCATGGCTGAAGCTATAGATGAAAGTCTCGCCGCACTGCGGACAGATTTCATTCACCTGTATCAGATCCACGACCTGAGGGAAGGCGAACTGGAACAGGTGGAAGGTCCAGGAGGAGCGCTGAACGCACTGTGCGCGGCGCAAGAGGACGGCAAGATAGGTCACATCGGTCTGTCCGGCCACCGTCCCCGCGTACTCATGCCGGCCATGCACCGGGCTTCGCTTCCACTCGCGGTGGTGCAAATTCCGCTCAATATTGTGGACTACCCGCTCTTTCGGGAAAATGTTCCCGCAGCCCTGGAGCAGGATCTCGGGATTCTGGTCATGAAACCGTTGTGCGGCGGTATCCTGAAGACAATGCCGGAAGCCCTCCGCTTTGTGCTGTCTCATCCGGTATCGTCTGCTCTGGTCGGCATGGACTGCACAAAAGAGGTCAGGGAGAATGCGAGCATCGGTTGCGAACCGGTAGACTTCTCGAAATCAGACCGTGAAGAACTGCAGCGACAGGCCGACGAACTGGGCAGCAGCTTCTGCCGTCGCTGTGAGTACTGCATGCCGTGTCCGGCCGGGCTGCAAATCCCAGACATCCTGCGCTTCGAACGATACTTTTCATCTTACTTCACCGAAGAATGGGCACAGGAGCAGTACCGGCAGCTCGATTACTCAGTCGACGACTGCATCGACTGTGGTAGGTGTGAGGAACTGTGTCCCTATGGTCTTCCCGTAAGACAATACTTGGATACAGCGCACCGGCACCTCACGGAATGAAAAAGCAGTGCCGCTGTCCTCGATCAGCTTCGATGGCCGGCCAGTTACAGAACCGCCAGGATTTGCTGACTTTCCCGATGGATGAAGAGATGCAGGCGCGAAATGGAAGGATGGCCGGCACCATGCAGTCGGTCTCAGAAGTGGTCGAGGAAAATACCGCCACAACAGAGGAAATGGCGGCAGCCAGCGGGGAGGTCGCCGCCGCGGTGGACAAAAGATGGGAGATGGCCACAGGCACGGACCAGGATACTGGCGAGATCACAATGGCAGAAGAGAGCCAGGATCTGATACAGACCGAGAGCGAATCCGCCGGACACATGCACCTCCGCGCCAAGCACATTGGCCGGCTTATCAGGCAATTGGAAACCGAAGAGTAGTTGCAGCTACCTCCTGCCCGGGCGCGGTCTTTCAGCTACGCCCCGGCCAAATGTCGCATGACCTTGCAGAGGGTTGCATCAGACAGATGCGGTCCTGTACTTTGTGTAATCGACGGCAGAAATATAGTGAGGTTGACGCCGAGTGACCAATGCGAAACAGGGAAGATTCACACCCACAAACAGACCTGTCCAGGCACCAAATCATGCCATGAATCTGATGGCAGAGTGGCAAATTGAAGCTCATCTCACCCCGGCTTGCCCTCTCTGCCGGTCGGGCGAGCGGGGAGAGATGGGCAATCCTTCAAGTCTTCGCCACAGTAGGGACAAATCCAGGACCCCAGATCCGAAGCAGAGTACGAATCGCAGCCGCACTCCGGACACCTCTTGCAGAGCATTTCGATCACCCCAGTTAGAATCATACTCGATGCACATGTCAACAGTGTGTCACACCCCGCACGGCATCTAATGATCATCCGTCGCCTTCACCTTAACCGCATGAGACTCAGTTCAGTGTCTAAAACAGGCAACTCCGGACTCCGCCCGGCAGCCAAGAGGACCCCGTCTCTATCAATTTCTTAGCAACTCCTCGGCGTTGTCATGAAATATCTTGCGCCGAGCAGGCGCCGGAAGGTCTGCCTCCCGTACAGATCGGATGTTTTCGTCGCCCGAGGAAATAGGGTAGTCGGAGCCGAACAGCAACCGGTCTTCCGTCACAGTCTCAACAGCCGCCCTGATCATGGAAGGTGAGAAAAAAGGAGAGATGTCGAACCATATTTCATCGAGGGCGCTCTCGCCGTAAAACTGAAGATACAGATCCCGGCAAAATGCCAGGCCACCGCCGAGATGCGCAGCAACCACCCGGGGTCGAGAATCCAGCTGCCCCAGTGCATCCACCAGATGATAGAACTTGTTCCCGGTTCCGAAGAAGTGAGGTGCATCCCAGCAGACAAAGGAGCAATCAGTAAGCACAATGAGATCCTTCTTGGCCGCCAGTTGGAGTACGTGCAGCACCGGGTCTGCAAGAAAGTTGAGACCAGACATGCTGGGATAGATTTTCACACCCGCCAGGGCCAAATCACCCTCGGCCCGCTGCATTTCCATCTCAATCTCGGCTGGCTCGTTGAGGGGTACCGCTGCGAAGCCGACAACAGCGCCGGCGGCGCTGCTCACTGCCCCTGCCACCTGATCATTGATGTCGGAACACCCCCGGGCGGTGTCGGCGAGCCCGAAGATTACTGACTGCCGAATGCCCAGGCGTCCCGCCTGTTCCAGGTACGAAGTTAGATCACTTCCATCGCCGGCGAGCCGGGGCAGCATCATCTCCTGCAGATGGCGCGCGGTGGCATCGTCGGCCACGTACAGATCGATGCTGTCGAGGTATTGTTCAGTCAGAAAATGTACGTGAAAGTCCACTACACTCTCGAGGGATTCTCCTCCTGCCGGATTCATGTACGTCATATCCTTCCATTTACCTGCTGCATAATCTACCTTCGACGAGCAGTGCGCGTTGTCCTCTTCTCCGGCATCTTGTTTCGGCAGCAGCAGCGTTTCAGTTGACTCATCAGCCAACCCGCCAGCATGAAATCAACATGCCCCACACCCATACACACTCAAGCACATTGCTGCTCCTGCCGGACTAGTGTTGGTCGGTCCCGTCTGGCGAATACGCAGCGCTTTGCCGACCCAGTGAAAGCAGTAATCTTACATCTACTGGGTCGCCGACGACTATGACACACAGCTGTCACACCGAGATAATATAATAAGGTGTTTTGCGCTGGCTGCGCGTCCTCAGACGTTTTCAGTGCGGCGATAAACCCCAGCCATCCGCCCCACAGCGCGAGCAGCTATTTTCAAAGAGATACTCGACTCCCTGGAACCCGCGACATGTTTGCATGACTCCGGTGAGATCGATAATGAACCCGGAATTGTCGTTGATCCATCCCGGTTCGTAAACTGAGTGCGGCACCGCCAGCACGATGCAGTCAAACTCCCGCAGCGTCCGGGGGGAAAGCGGAACCCTCGATCTTTCGACGCCGCCAATAGAGGCATGTTCAATATATGGATCATGAAAAGATACTGAGAATCCGCTATCTGCAAGCCGCTCCATCAAGTCAAGGGTGGGGGAACCCCGCACATCATCCACGTCCGCCTTATACGTGATCCCCATGAACAGCAGGTCAGGAACACTAACATCCGGTAGCCTGCAGCGCAGCAGACTCGCAATCCGTCTCTCTGCGTACGCAGGCATGTCGCGGTTGACCTTCCGGGCCATCTCGGCCAGTTCGGCTGCAATACCGCCATCACGCGCCCAGTGCGAGTAATAAACGCTGTCAACCGGAATACAATGTCCTCCCACCCCGTGGCCCGGGAAAAAGGGTGCAAATCCGTAGGATTTGGTCGCAGCGGCAGAAATCACTTCGCGGACGTCTATACCCGCCCCGGCCAGTACCATGGCCATCTCATTGACCAGGGCGATGTTTACGTCCCGATAAGTATTCTCCAGGATTTTGGCGGCCTCTGCCACGTCCGGGGAGCTGACCTGAATTACATCGATCTTGAGCTGCTGGTAGAACTTGGCTGTGAGTCGGGAGCACACGGCAGTGATCCCCGATGTCAGACGTGGGTGCCGGAATAGAGTATCGACACGCATAGCGGGATCTGCTCTTTCTGGCGAGTACCCGAGAAGCAGGTCCTCCCCCACCCTGCGCCCGTCAGCCTCGAGGCGCGGGCGAACAACGCAGCTTGTAAACTGCGGGCGCACAGTGCTCTCCAGGATAATGAGCTGCCGCGAGGATCCAGAACACCCGCCGAGCCGGTCGACCGCGGCGAGCAGACCCGAGGGATCGGGAGCTCCGGCCCCGTCCAGGGGGGTCGGCAGACACAACACCAATATGTCGGCGGCACAGGCGGCATCCGGGCAGGAGGTGAAGCGAAAGCCCCCGCGCTCTTGGACGGCCTGAATCTCCTCGTCACACACACTTGTGATGGGAGATCGACCTTCCTTCAGTTGTGCAATTCTTCCGCCATCGTGATCCGTACCGGTTACGCTGAAGCCGTGCGCAGCGCAGCGCAGGGCGAGTGGGAGCCCCACATAACCCAGGCCCACGACGGCAACGTGCGCCGTTCGGTCTTCAATCAGTCTGTCCACCATTATCTCCCCCCTACACATAATCCGGGTCATTCAGATTATGTGATGGTGATGGACAGGGTGAGAGAGCGTGATTAGTGGCGCCTTGTACCTTCCTTTCATACTATGAGGGGGAAGCAGGAAGGGGTCATCATCATGCACTATCTCATAACCGGCGGATCCGGTTTCATTGGAACCCACCTGACGAGACGTCTAACGGAGGCCGGGCACGAAGTGACCGTGCTGGACGATCTCTCTGCTGGGTACGATTGGGAACATCTATCACCAACCGGTGCGCATCTGGTCCGGGGAAGCGTGTTGGATCGCTTTACGGTAGAACGGTCAATTGACGACGTCGATTGGGTAATCCACCTGGCGGCAGTTGTCGGCGTTCAGCGGGCGATGCAGAACAGAATCAGAACACTACGGGTCTGCCATCAGGGAACGCAGAATGTTCTCTCCGCCGCCACCGCGCGCCACAGAAGGGTGTTCGTCGCCTCTTCCTCGGCAATCTACGGCAAGATCACCAATACACCGGTGGCGGAGGACAATGATGTGCTGCTGGGCAGCCCGCAGAAAGATGGTTGGCTGTACTCAACGGCCAAGATGTGCCAGGAACATCTCGCCCTGGCCTACCACCATGAGCGGGGAGCCAGAGTGTGGATTGGTCGACTGTTCAATGTCATCGGTCCCCTCCAGTCGGGAACCGGCGGAATGGTAGTTCCCCGTCTGGTCACCCAGGCCCTGGACGATCTCCCACTGACAGTGTACGGGGATGGGAAACAGACCCGCACATTCGTCTACATTGACGACGCCCTGGATGGCATTCAGAGGGTGACCGGGCGGGGGGAGCAGGCCACACCGTACAACATCGGAGGAACCTGTGAGATATCCATACTGGATCTGGCCCGTATGATTCGCAGGATCGCCGGTTCGAGCTCTCCCATTCGCCTGATCCCTTACCGGGAGGTCCTCGGAGAAGATTTTGAAGAGACACAGAAGCGGCGGCCCTCCATCGACAGGCTGTGCCAGCTGGGATACGCACCGCGATACTCACTGGAGGAATCCCTCCGGGCCATTATCGACCATCACCGTCGAGACCCGGAATAAACGGAGGCCAGAGGAAGCGAGGGGTCAACCGGCGTGCTGTACTTCATCACTTATCCGGACTGGGAGGGACACTGGCACAAGTACTATAATTCCGCAGTCGAATCTGAACTGCGCCGGCGCGATATCGATTACCGACGCTTCACCACCGACTACTCCTCCCCCTCCATATCTGACACTCTCCAGCAGGTCAGCTCCATCGAAAGCAGGCAGACGGACACTTGGCTGTTTTCATCCGCCCAAAACCCGGCGATAGAGCTGGTGGAGCATAGGCCCGGGGGAAAATACGGTCATGTGCACGGTATGGAGTGCTTTCCTTTCGAGCCAGCACTGCTGCAGGGGATAAGCCTCGAGGAGGAGCGCCGCTTCGGTTACTATAATCACCTGTTCTTCAGTTCGCTGTGGGCTCAACGAACAGCAACTCGCACCTACCCGCAGTACACTGACCGTTTCGCACTGACCGGATTCCCCATGGACTCCCGCCAGTACGACCCATATACCGGACGACTCAAACATGATGACCTGGTG
>PWGR01000279.1 GCA_003554565.1 Clostridia bacterium | reverse complement strand
TGCTGGAATACTGCTGCACGTGCGACGGATGCTGGCAGAGCGCAGGTAGCATCTGGGGCATGAATTTGTCGGTATTTTGAGATCCTCCGGGAGCTTATTTGTGGGACCCCTATGGGTTGCGGTTGTCGATTTGTGTCGTGTATAGTGAAGGCAGAAAAAGGATGCATCCGTCGAAATTACCCGTACTTGTCAGAGAGCGTTACCTTCTTGCTGCAGAAGGAGTCGGGCTTAGTTGATCTGTAAGTTTCCTTGTTGCAGGTCAGCACTGACGCAACCTCACACTGGTTTGAATAAAAGTGATGTACCACTGGACGGCCTGGAACCGTGCTTCCCATCACAGTTGCCTCGTGTCTGTTCCGTATGAACCGGAGGAGATTTGCGTGACGGTTGAACTGCCTTCCGAACCACCATCACCTGATCTGGCAGCCATGGAAGACGAGGATTTGGTGCACTTGGCTCGGGCGGGATGCGAACAGGCCCTCGAATTTCTAATATGCAAGTACAGAGATCTCGCTGCATCGAGTGCCTCCGGCTATTTTCTGGCAGGGGCGGACCGCGAGGATCTGATTCAGGAGGGTATGATAGGGCTGTTCAAGGCCATCAGGGATTTCCGTCCCGATAAGGGTGTCCCCTTTCGGGCTTTTGCGCGCATGTGTATTCAGCGGCAGATCATAACCGCGGTCAAGGCCGCCACCCGTCAGAAGCACCTCCCACTCAACGGTTATGTTTCACTGAGTAAGCCCCTATACCGTGATGATTCCACCCGAACTCTCATCGAGGTGTTGAAGATGGAATACACTTTTGGACCGGAGGAGATGGTGATTCTTCGCGAGGAATTCGCCCAGTTTGAGCAGATTATGGGCGAGATCCTCACCAACTTGGAGTGGCGCGTCCTGATGTGCCATCTGGACACAAGCTTCAGCTCGTACCGGGAAATAGCCGAGGAGGTGGGCTGCAGCTGGAAAGCGGTCGACAATGCACTGCAGCGGGTCAAGCGGAAGCTGGAAGCCTATTTGAGCAGACGAAGGCGTATGGAACGGCATACCTGATCCTCTGCACCCCCCCGCGCGATGGTTCTAATCGATGCCCGCCGCGGCGCCAAGCAGTTCAGCAAAGTCGTGGTTTTCCAGATCCCAGACCAGCTCCAGCAGCCGCCCGGCCCTTCTCTTGCCCAGCTCCGGAGCGACCAGCCCGAGGAACTTATCCTCCAGCTCTGAATCGGAAAGAGGATTATTCACGGAACCCCGTGCGTGCCGGATGTGCACGGTGTGTGAGGTGTCGCTGCAGTGTATGTGAGCGATGGCTTCCTCAGGTTGTAGTGCATTAGAGATCTCGGCCGATACCTTCTCCCGCAGCCTGACCACCTGCGGGTCACCGACTGCCTCGTCGGTGAATTCCCGCACCCCGACTTGCCCGCGAATGAGTCCGGTGGCCACGCAGTGATAGATGCTGAACTTGCCCTCGAGTCCGGTTCCAGGGGACTTTTTGCCTGTTAGCTCGAGAACGAGAGGATGAACTTCCAGCAGGATCGACGTCACGTCTTCGGGATCCGGGCCGAGGTCCTCTTCTATCTGCAGTATCGCGTCAATGACTGGGTGGGTGACCACACCGCTCGGGTAGGGTTTGAATGCCACCCGGAGAAGCTCAAATGTGGTTCCCCAGTCTTTTGCAATGACATCCATCCTGCTCTCAGGAGACAGTACTGACGCCCACCCACGTGGGGCTTCGAGCGCCCGGTCGGAACTGGTAAAGCCCATGCCGGCCAAAAGAGCGGCACGCAGTCCGCCGCTGGCAGCATGTCCCGGGAGATAGGGTTTGCACATTGTACCGAAGAATTCTCGTAGCCCGGAAGATTGCGTCGCGGCTAGACCTATGGCCGCCGCAATCTTGTCGGGTGAATGCTTCTCTATTTTACAGCCGGCCACAGCTGCGCCAAAAACCCCGGCCGTTCCGGTGACGTGCCAGCCCAGGTCGTAGTGCGCCGGGCAGACGCTCATGCCGATTCTGAGGGCAGCCTCGATCCCGGTTGCGACAGCCAGAATGGACTGCTCGCCGGAGGCCCCGCGCCACTGCGAAAGTGCGGCGGCGGCCGGAATAACAGGGGAGCTGGGATGGATAACTGTGTCCAGGTGGGTATCATCGAAATCATGCACATGCGACATAGTGCCGTTGATCAGGGCGGCCTGCTCGGCGGATACATATTGATCAGAGCCCAGTATGTAGGCCTGCGGGTTTCCTCCCATCTTCAGGATGTGATCCCGCAGGATCTGTGTTGTCTCCTGCTGGGAGGCGGCCAGCCCAACGCCGAGCCAGTCGATGATGCACCGCTTGGTCTGATGCACCACTGCGTCTGGGAGGTCGTTATAGGTCAGATCAGCACAGTTGCCTGCCAGCTTCTGTGTCACGCCCATTGCATCTCCTCCTCACATTGCGGCCGATGTTTTTACTCCATCTTCTCTGAGCAGCCGGGTGACGGTCTGGTTCCCATCCCCGGTCATCATTCAAATGGAGCATACTATTCTTCTGGCTGCCAGTTTCCCGCCCATGAACAGGGCCAGGAGCAGTCCGCCTCCCCACGCGGCAGCGGCCAGGATGAGCAGGTCGCTATTTGCCGCGGCAACACCAGACAGGCCCCAGATTATCACCAGGGCGTAGCTTAAGTCGCCGCGCATCTGTACTGCTGCGGCTCCCAGCGCGGCGGCCGCCGCCACCATTATCACCGTCCAGGTCACGGGATCGAGGCTCCAGCCCTTCCAGCCGGCATCATGCAGCGCTGGCCTGGCGTTGGCTATAGTGGCTACACTGATCCAGCCCAGGTAGATGGAAAACGGCAGATCCACGATCCATCGCCCGGCTCCGCGGGGTGAATCCCCCCGCTGAAGTCGGAGGTATATGAGGATCAATGTGAACAACAGCGCAAGCATGATGGCCAGTGCGAGCTGTATCTGCAGCCAGTGCCAGGCGAATAGCCAGGCCGCGTTCAGAACGCAGGAGAGGGCGAACAGATATCCAACTCGTCCCACCCGGTCCGCGTCCCGGGCGGCGAATGGGTAAATCGCGAAGCCGGCCAGAAGCAGATAGATCAGCCCCCATATTGAGAACACATATCCCGCTGGCGTAAACAGGGTTTGGTACATATCTGAGACCTGGCGAGGGGTCAGCCCGTTCAGGGGCAGGCGAACGGCAAGGTAGTTCACGATCACCATTACCAGGTACGCGCCCATATTTATGAACCGCAATCTATGCTGCATGTTGCTCCTCTCCGTGGCGCCGATGCCATTTTCTCAGTTTACCTTTCCTGATTGCATCATTCTTTCCTGCAGTAATATACTCGATCTTTCGAGTGGACCACGACAGAGGATAATCGACATCCGGCCGGGGAGGCTAGCCGCAGACCCCGGGGCAGGGTGGATTTTAAGTTTCATGCGGAATCAGGCCGGGGGGATTCCCTCTTCATGGAGGTGCAGAATGTCTGAGAATCGATTGAAATTCCTGCTCGTGGCGATCGTCATTTTCAACATAGCAGATTATATGCTGACCCTGCGCTGTCTCGAGGGGGGACTGGTCGAGGGCAACCCGTTGATGGCGCCGGTGGTGGGGACTCCCTTGTTTTTCTTCATCAAGGTCATCCTTATACCGGTACTGCTGTACGGGGTGTGGCGGGTCAGAGATCAGATTGGTGCTGCAGGTCGTACGGCGATTTTGTTGGCCGTGGGAGTGTATGCTGCGCTGATGGTGGGATACGGGGTCCTGTTTGCCATGGGCTATGTGGCGTGAACCCTGCGCCAGCAATTGATGTTTGAGACCGGCCGGGTGTCCGCTGTGACCTGCTGTGACGTCTCCTTTCGAGATGCAGGATTTACGTTGAACGGGAATCAGGAGTTTAGCCGGGCCAAAGAGTCACCCGGGGATGCCCCACTCCTTTACCTGATTTTTCCTTGCAGCCACAACGCAGATTAGTTCTGCAGCCAACGCCCCCATGCCGCCTCTGGTCGTGTGCGGAATATTGACGCGAATCACACGGTCAATGGCAGTCGCCCGGTCGGCAGGAGAGGGCTCTCTGTTTGGAGAAAGCTGGTGTCAGAGTCCGGTCTGCTGCAAGACCGAAGCGGGAAGATGCAGCCCCGGCAACGTGGTAGGGGTTGGGAGGGTGAGTATTTGCAGGGGAGGGCGTTAGGAATATGATAGTGCGTGTCGCCGTGTGTCAGTACGAGACGGAATTGGCCGACAAGGCGGAGAATATCCGGCGTAGTTTGAATTGGCTGCAAAGAGCCGCAGATGAAGAGGCGGATCTTGCTGTTCTCCCCGAGCTGATAACGTCCGGGTACTCGGCGGGAGAGGCCCACCTGGAGATGGCCGAACCCGTCCCTGGACCGGTAACCGACCAGTGGGGCGAGGTGGCCCGTGCGGCGGGGATGCACATCATCGCCGGAATGAGCCGCCGGGACGAAGGGCTGTCAGGGGTTATCTACAACTCAGCAGTGCTGATCAACCCGGAGGGCGAAGTGGTTGGTGTCTATGATAAGGCTGTGCCCCCGCTCTATTTACACACCCTGTACAGCGAGGGTGAGACTTTGATGATACAAGAGGCGGAGCTCTTCCGCCGGGGAAATGCGCTGCCCGTCTTTGCCACAGACATCGCCCGGTTCGGACTGCAGGTGTGCCAGGATGCGGTCTACGGGGAGTTTGTCCGGGTGCAGGCCAGAAGGGGTGCTGAGATCGTGGTGCAGGTCTTCAATCACCCGGCGCCGGAGGAACCTTCTTCCGATATACTTCCTGATGTTACCCGGGTCCATGCCTGGGAGAATGGCGTTTACGTAGTTGCTGCTAACAAGTGCGGGATGGAGGTCAGTTCATACCGCGGCGTGAAAAATGAAGTGAGATTTCAGGGCGAATCACACATAGCGGATCCGTACGGGGAGATCATTGCCCGTGCTGCAGTCGACCGCCCGGAGCTGTTGTTGGCGGAGATTGACACCCGGCAGGTACGAAAAGCGCAGTGGATGAGCAAGTTCCACCGGGACTACCGCAGTGATCTTCTGTGGGAGCTTATAGACGAACTCTGAGCGCATCCGATGATGCGGCGGGCCGGCTCAGTGCCCGGCAGCCTCCGTCAGGGTAAAGCAGTTGTCCGTCTCGGGAGCATGCGGGGTGTAGCCGCCGGGGACGGGAGTGCGCCCGCCCGGAAAGGGGTGATGCAGCATATTGAGATCATTCATGATAGACAGAACGGGTGAGGGACCTTACCGGGCCGCGTTTGAGCAGGCCCTGGAGGTGTTTGGGAGACGCAACCCGGCAGAGATGGCGAGACGGTCCGGGGTAGAATATGATCCGGATCACTCTGTCATGCGCCTGTCGAGCCTGCAGCAGCCGATGGCAGTCACACACCCGGGGGGAGAGGTCACCTTCCGCAGTACCGGTAAGAGTCCTGTATGGCAGTGGCAGCTGGTGACCCTGAATTATCTGGGCCGCGCCGACGGCATCCCCCTGTCCGGGAAGCCCGTCGCGTTCCGCGACCTCGAGGGGGGCTGGGTCTTTCAGGAGCCGTTCGCGCGTCAGACGTTATCGCGACTGGCCCAGTGGGTGCTGAGCGAAAACCTGCCAGCCCTGAGGAGAGCCTTCAGGACCCTGGGCGGGACTCTGATCGATATTGGAGATGTCGGTGCGAAACTGCCGTTTTTCCCCCGTTTTCCCGTGACGGTGGTTTGCTGGTCCGGGGAGGATGAATTCCCCTCATCTGCCAATGTACTGTTCGACCGCTCAGCTAATCATTACCTGCACACCGAAGATGCCTCGGTTGTCGGCAGTCTCGTGGTGAACTTCGTCAACCACCTCATGGACGAGGCCAGTGGTGACACGATATGACTGAGGCGCGATGTGTGAATTCCACTGTGTGGGTGACATGGAAATTCCATATGGGTCTTGATTGGCGGGATATCTTGCTGATTGGTGCCGGGAGAGCATAAGAGAACGCGCCCGTGACGTTATAGAGGAAGCACGGGCGCGGGGTTTGACGTTATCTACCCATACTTTGCTGCCAGCGTGCGGCCGGCATTCCTCAGGGCCTCCGCCTCTTGATCGTCCGGCCGGTCTCGTACCATGACGGGTCCGTCAAGCATCTCGAACCGGAAGGTATCGCACATGCGGACCACGCTGTCGCTGGCCTTGCCTCCGCCCCCGTGGGTGACGAACGCTACGCAGGGCTTCCCTTTCACGTCATTCCGTGTCGCGTAAAAAGTCCGGTCGAAGAAGTCTTTTAGCATGCCAGCCATGTAGTTAAAGTAGTCGGGGGTACCGATTGCGATTCCGTCGCACGATAGCAGGTCATCACTGTCGGCCTCCTGTGCCGGTTTTAGCATTACCTGAATATTCCCGGTTTCTCTGACTCCTTCGGCCAGCAGCTTGGCAGCGTCCTCGGTGTTGCCGGAAAGTGTGTGGTAGACGATGAGGATTCTGGACATGTCTTTCGCCTCCCCTGCACTCACTTCGCCGCGCTATGTGGGCAGTCCTGTCGACGGCCGCCGGCGTCTATCGACCGCGCGCACGGGGGTGAAGGTGATCCTGACATCCGTGAAGAGGAGATGTCTGGAATGAGCGCGAAAAGAGCAATTCAGATGTCGGACCGTTTCATCCGGAGCGGGAGAGGAAAATCCAGTACCGTGGGGTGATGTATGTGCGGTACTGCCGCGGGTAGTAAGCGAGATTCGATCTGCTGCTCCCGGGGCAGAGGGGGCGTCAAGTTCCGGCGGTGCTGCGTTTCTGAGGCAGCCTGGTGGATGGGACTCGGGGAGGCGATAGGAGTGAGTGGAGACGTCAGCGGTCGGCTCCATGAACTGGCCGGGCGCATTGCCCGGATGGTGGGAGGAGATGAGGGGGGGAATCTGCGAACAGAGATCGTGTCCGTTCTACGGGAGCATGTCGACCGGACT
>PWGR01000017.1 GCA_003554565.1 Clostridia bacterium | reverse complement strand
GGTTTAGATTGAGCCACGCGGGCCTACTTATGAAACAGTGCTGAGTCGCCGGATGCGGACCCGCATGTCCGGTGGTGTGGGGGGACGGCGGGGGCGACCCCGCCTCCTACCCGATTGTTGTGGCTCATACCTGCGGGCGTCTCGGGAATCATAGAGATTGACACCATCAGTGAGGAGGCATAGCCATGGCAGACGATAGAAGGCGCATCGGATGCACTGTCGACACATGTCGTTACTATGCTGCGGGAGATCAATGTGAGGCCGATCGTATTCTGGTCAACAGGGATTCTCCAGAGGAACAGGGCAGTGCCAGGATGGAGACGGGAGCGATGGGCGGATCGAGAGTACGAACCTCCTCTGAAACTCGTTGCGACACTTTTCGCCCGCGCTGAACGCTCTCCACACGGTGACTCACGGGGCCCGCTCTCATCCGAGGGCGGGCTTCTTCCGTTCTCCCTGGCACCCACTCATGCCGGGCATCGAGCAGTCTCCTCGGCGTTGCATCTGCCCAATCACCCCACAAGTCTGATATGGTGTTCGCACTGCCCGATGGGTCCGGAAGGGATACTGTAGGCGGCGGGCGAATAATAGGAAAGGCGTTACAGGATTGCCGATCCCCAAGTAGGAGATTGAGCGCCATGATATCAACCTGAAATGGCGCGGCAATACTGCTGGGCTCCGCCGCCTGGTATTTTCGTAGATCTTTGTCGTGAATGCCCGCACCGGGGATCTCGAGGTGTATCAGTTACCTGTTGACGCGGTACTCACCGGGCCGGTGCGCGCCATCGACTATGTACGAAGGGAAACAAGGTAATGAGGAGGTGATCTGTGTGCTTCTTCGCGTGGCGTTGCTGACCGCCGTCGCATCCAATCTGGCCAACATCATTGCCAGGGAGACCCTCGGTCTGGTGCCACCGTGGATTACCGCGGGCAAGATCGCCGTTCTACTGGCTGCGTCCCTGTACTACACACGCACCGATTGTTACCAGTTAGCCCGCTATGCGGGAATTTTGCTGGCCATCACTGTATTGTCGTTCGGCACAGCCTATCTGGGATGGACTGCTACGTGGCAGGGACTTTTCGACACGGAATCATTCAGTGGCTATTTCGGCAGCATGATATCTCTCAAGCTGCTTAGCACTATTCCCCTCTTGGCAATCTTACTGTACTTTTTTCGTTCGGCGCGGCGCTCCTACCTGGTGGTAGGTGATCTGTCCGTCAAGGCACAGCCAATATCCTGGCTGGGCATAAAAGCTGATTGGATCAGCTGGCGTCGCTTGTCGGTGTTGTCCGCCTTCGCCATCGCCGGCGGGACTCTTCTTCTCACCCTGATCACGGTCACGGGGTTCTCCCGACCGGAGCAGTTTGCCGAGCTGTCGGCTCACCTGCCCGTGATCCTGCTTCTTGCTCTAATTAACTCGGTAAGTGAAGGTTTCATGTTCCGAAACGCTATCCTGGCTCCCCTGCACGACCTGCTGCCCAAGGAACAGGTGCTGCTGGTGGCGGCCGCCTTCTTCGGCATGGCCCACTTCTACGGTGCACCGAGCGGGGTCCTGGGGGTGTTCATGAGCGGTTTGCTGGGGTGGTATCTGTGCCGCAGCATGTACGAAACGGGCGGCCTGGCGGCCCCGTGGATCATTCACTTCCTGCAGGATGTCGTGATATTTTCCACCCTGATGCTGCTCGGCCAATTCATTTGATCATCTGTCGGACAGTGTGGGCAAGGCCAAAGGTCCCACCCAGCTCGTTCTGCAGTGTGCGATGGATCGCCTCATCCCGATCACGTAGACACCCCTGCGTGAGAATAAGGATAGAGACGGGAGGGGTTGCGCCGCCGTCGCTGAAAGATGGGCATGCGGTCTAAGCCGGGAAGGCTTAGAAGGTCAACCGCCTGCATGCGAAAAGACGTGCGCCATCAGGAGCAATATCTCTTCGGGCAGGATGCTGCTTCTACACAGTGGGAATAGTTCCCCGAAGGGCTTCAAGATGGAGACGTAGGTCCATCGCGAATGACCTAAAGCCTACTGTGATAAAGGAGGTGTTCACTATGGTATACGTGAGATTCAGCCTCTGGTTTACGCTGATCCACACCGTTGCCTATGCGGTGGCTGGCATGATTGCACTTCGGGTAAGCGGAGATATCTACGAAGGTAAGGAGCGATTGATGACCTATCTCCGAGACATGTCGGATCCGGGGGAGAGGGGACACGTTGAGAAGTGGTCGATTCTGGCCCAGGTTCCGAGGGGTCTGCTGATGTCCGTCGTATTGTATCCGATTCTGGGTGCAATGGGTGAGATGCCCCTTGGGCTGCGGTTTGCATTTCTCAGCGGCTTGATGTTTGTGTATACTCACCTTTCGGCCGCGGCCCCCTGTGCTGACAACATTGAGGGCTTTGTGTACATGAAGGACGCATTCTTCCGGAGGTCGTCCTTTCTGAAGTTTCAGATGGAAATGGTCATGTACAGCGTCCTGTTCGGGTTTGCTGCCGGGTCGCTCTTATTTTAACCGCCCCCTCTGCGCCGGAATATCCGCAGAGCGCTGAATGCTGAGCCATCGTTGGCGAGCGAACGGCAGGAGCAGGGCAAGCTGTGGGGATATCGAAGTTCCTTTCTACCCTGAACTTGCTGATTACACGCCACACGGCCAGGGCGATCTTCTTTTCGTCCTTGAGCCTGCCGTCGCGCACCCGTTTCTTTATCCCCGACAGGAGTTTGTGTGGGTGGCCTCAAGAAGATCCTCTCGTTTCCGCTCCCGGGCCGCCAATTGTGACACATCACCAGACGACGATCGGGATGATCATGATCCCGAACCTCAGACATATCCCGAAAATAGCCCATCAACCGGTTTTTGTCCTCATAGATGTCCCTGCTGAACCTCTGGGCAATGATCCCGGACACCGGGTATATGGATGGCGGTGAACCAGAGACTGAATGTCGCGCACGCCACCCTGATCATCTCCTTCAGATCGGCTGCCCGCCCTCCATGTGCGGGCACATCATCAATGGCTTTTGACCTGGTGTGTTCCAGCATGCAGCGCTGTCGGTCAATGAATGCAATTGAGATGGCGCTGAACAGTCGGATGTGGCCTCGCATGTTCGGGGCGCGACCTGCGCAGGGTTATCCCGTACGTAGAAGGGTTTCGCCTGGAGGTGGGGAAGCTGGAATAGGCACAGAATGGGGAAAGGCGGACATCCCAGAAAACCTGATGCGAGGGAAGGGGAGAACGAGTCTTGTCTGGTTTCGATGTGATATCCGGCATTTTACAGCAGCGACGTGATGAGTTCACGGAGTTGAGCGACGACATCTGGCGATACGCAGAGGTGGGATTGCAGGAACACAAATCTGCAGAGGCGCAGGCCGACTACCTGCGGCGGGCTGGTTTCGCGGTTGAGATGGGAGTGGCAGACATGCCATCGGCCTTCGTTGCATCATATGGATCGGGGGAACCGGTCATCGCCTTTCTGGGTGAATATGATGCGCTTCCGGGCACTTCGCAGAAGACGGTCCCGTGGCAGGAGCCGCTGGAAAAGGATGCTCCAGGACATTCGTGCGGCCACAACCTTCTCGGTACTGCCTCCATGGCGGCGGCGATCGCCGCCGCACAGGCCATGGATGAAGAGGGGGTTGAAGGGACTGTTCGATATTACGGGTGCCCGGCGGAAGAGACTCTCGTCGGAAAAGTATTCATGGTGAAGGACGGACTCATGGAGGATGTAGATGCAGCGTTGTGCTGGCACCCGGCCCCCGTCAATGCCGTACGTCTGGGCAGCTCGTCGGCCATGAATTCGGTCAAGTTCCGCTTCTACGGCCGTTCCTCGCACGCCGCCGGTGCGCCGGAGCTGGGGCGCAGCGCGCTGGATGCGGTGGAGCTCATGAATGTGGGAGTAAACTACCTGCGGGAGCACGTTATTGAAGAGGCCCGCATGCATTATGTCATCACCGACGGGGGAGGGGAGCCCAATGTTGTTCCCCCCGAGGCCGAGGTATGGTACTACGTGCGGGCACCGGAGCGCCGGGAAGTGGAGGAAATCTACGATCGGGTTGTGAAGATAGCCGAGGGAGCGGCGCTTATGACGGAGACCGAGCTGGAGATTGAGTTCTTGTCTGGTTGTTATCACAAGCTCACCAATAGGTCCATAGCCGGGCTGATATGGAAACACATGCAGGAGGTCGGGGCACCACAGTTCTCCAGTGAGGAGCAGGAATTTGCCCGGCAGCTCACTGATAACCTTCCCCCTGGCCAGCGGGAGCGGGCCATCAGAAAAATAGCGGAGGAATACGAAGTGGACCTCAGTGAGGACTATCTTCACGACGAGCTGCTTCCACCCAAGGAACCGGAAGGACGTAGTGGCGGCGGGTCGACAGATGTGGCCGATGTTAGCTGGGTTACTCCCACTGCCGAGTGCTCGACTGCATGCGCAGTGCTGGGTGCAGCCGGTCACTCCTGGCAGCTTACAGCCACGACCGGAATGAGCATCGGACACAAGGGAATGCTGACTGCCGCGGAAGTACTGGGGCGGACCGGGTGGGAGCTGCTCACTGATGAGGATGCGTTAGAAGCAGCCAAGGAGGAGTTTGCGGAGGCCACGGCAGAGGAACCGTATCGGTCGCCCATTCCCGAGGGAATTGATCCACCTCACGACCAGCTCCCAACCCACTGAATAGAACGCATTGTCTTCGGGGGCGAGCACCGGTGTGCTCTGCCCCCGAAGCGTCGGAAAGGAGAGTCATTGAGATGTCGCAGCCTGCGCAGGAGCCGGGGCTCCAGCTCAAAAGTGAAGATCTTTATAGGTATCATTGGGTATCTGACGCACAAATATCTCCGGATGGGAGATGGGTTGCTTTTGTCCGGACGCATATCGACCGTCACGAGGATGAATACGTTTGCCATATCTGGGTAGTTTCGACCGAGACGGGGGAGAGGCGGCAGTTTACGCGAGGCCGGCGCGATGTGCATCCCAGGTGGTCACCCGATGGCGCAGAGATCGCATTTTTGTCCCGTAGAGATGATGAGGTTATGCAGGTCTGGTTTTTGCCCTTCTGCGGAGGCGAGGCGCGAAGGCTGACTGATCAGAAAAGAGGCGTGAATTCATTTGCGTGGTCACCGGATGGATTGAAAATAGCTTATACCTCATCTGTGCCGGAGGGACAACTGGTAGATGGTGACGCCGGTGCGGAGGAAGAAGAAGACGGTATCCGCATTATCCGCCGCATGCGATACAAGCTCAATGGATCCGGCTTCATCTATGATCAGTATTCTCACGTATTTGTTGTGGATTCCTGTGGTAGCTCCGAACCATACCGTATTACCGATGGAACATTTGACCATACGGAACCCACCTGGGACCCGGATGGTGAATACGTGGCCTGCATCACGGTCCGCTGCGAAGATCCCGACTATGTGGACTACTCCGACATCTACTTCTTCCCCGCAGACGGTTCTGTGCCGTGTTCGGGTGCTGACCCCGTGCGAATCACCGCAGGAGATGGCCCGTGTACTGCGCCGATCATGAACGAGTCGGGAGACTCTATCATCTACGTCGGACATGATAATCACTTTTTTGCAGCGACGGAACCAACTCTACTGTCGGTGCCCACTCTCGGCGGCAGCCCGGAGGATCTTCTTTCGGAGTTTGACGCTGGGGTTGGCAATTCTGTGGGCGGAGATTGCCGCTACGGCGGTGGTTCTCAGGCCCCGGTCCTGTGCGCGGGCGGTGACCGGGTTTACTTCCTCGCGACAGCTCTTGGTGCCTGCAACCTGTACCGGCTGGATGCCGGTGACGGGAAGGTTTCGGCAGTTACGGAAGATCCCTGGGTGATTACCGAGTTTACCTACAGTGCGGAAGCAGATCGCTTCGCTTTGGTGGCCGAGACAATTCACCGCCCCGGAGACATATGGATCTACTCCGAATCGGAGGGACTCACCCGTCTGACCGGGATTAACGCCTGGCTTGATGACTACGATCTCAGTGGCTATGACGAGATTGAGTGCGCCGGGGCGGAGGGACAGTCGATTCAGGGCTGGATACTGCACCCTTCGGTGGACGAAAGACAAAATGATGCGGGGGATTACCCGGCGATCCTGCAGATTCACGGCGGCCCGCACGCCGCGTATGGCTATGGGTATTTCCACGAGTTTCACGTACTGGCGGCGCGGGGTTTCGGTGTTCTGTTCGTTAATCCGCACGGCAGCCGCGGGTATGGTCAGCGCTTCACTGCAGCGACCCGCTGTGACTGGGGGGGAAAGGATTACACAGACCTGATGCGGGCCGTGGATCATCTGGTGACAGCGTCCTCCTACGATGCCGACAGGCTGGGCGTAGCCGGGGGCAGTTTCGGTGGCTACATGACCAACTGGATTGTTGGACACACAGATCGTTTCCTTGCGGCGGTGACGCAGCGGAGCAGCTGCAACCGCTACAGCATGTTCGGCACCAGTGACATGGGGTTCAATCACGGAGTGTACGAGTTTCCCGGTCATCCCTGGGATAATCCCATGGGGTATCTGGAGCGATCCCCCATCAGCTACGCTGACAATGTAAATACGCCGATCCTGATCCTGCACGCAGAGGAGGATCTCAGGTGTCCCATAAGCCAGGCCGAGGAGTGGTTCACCGCACTGAAGCGATTGAAAAAAGAGGCAGTCCTTGTTCGCTTTGCCGGGGAAAATCACGATCTCTCGCGTTCCGGAACCCCCCGGCGCCGCCTCCGGCGGTTGGAGCTGATCGAGGGATGGTTCGATGAGTACGTACACTGACGGGCTCAATTCCGGTTGACAGGGGGAGTGCACTCATCATGGATGTTCTGTCGATCTGTAGACGCCGGCACAGCGTTCGGTCCTTTACCGGGGAACCAGTAGCCCCGGATGATCAGGAGTACTTGATGGAGGCGGCCCGGTGGGCGGCAACCTCCGGCAACCGACAGGCCCG
>PWGR01000205.1 GCA_003554565.1 Clostridia bacterium | reverse complement strand
GGCGTGTTCTCATCGATCCCCGCCTGTGAGAGGGCCGGGGTATTGACCCACATGGCGTGGCCGTCCTTGCTGGTCAGGGCAACCGGATGCTCCCGCGTCACCCGGTCCAGGTCTGAGCGCAAAGGAAAGGAATCATCATCCCACAGGTTCTTGTTCCATCCCCACCCACGGATCCACTCTCCCACCCCCTTTTCAGCGGCCAGCATACGCACTCGCTCCAGGGCCTCATCAAGGGTCTCGGTCCCGGTCAGGTCCACACCCAGGCTCATCTCGCAGTATGAGGCGAAGTGGGTGTGCGAATCCACCAGACCGGGCACCACCACCGCACCGTTCAGGTCGATCTCCTCTGGAACGTGCGGCAGGTCCGCTGCAGCCGCGCGGATCTCGTCCTCACGGCCCACGGCGCAAATCTCGTCTCCCCGAACTAACAGCGCCTCTGCCTGGCCGCCTTCGGCCTCCAGGGTGTAAATGTGACCGCCGGTAAATACGCGATGCTCCTTCACAAAAAGCACCCCCTCAGACGGATACGAGTTCACGGTCTTGAGATGTCCCGCATTCAAAGCGGCTCCTCATCAAAGTGATGCGGTGCCTTTTGAGTCATAGCACGACTGACCAGTGACTGCCGCAGCATGGTGTCATCCCTGGCAATCCACGACCCAATAAAGCACACAATGGTCGCTGCTTTCAGGACTTCCATGCCAAACAACTCAGCCGCCAGCAGGGTAGTGGCAATAGGTATATGCCCTGCACTTCCCAGAAAACCCACACTGCCCGCAGCAATTACCACCACAGATCCGGGATATCCCGTCAGACCGGCCAACAGCGCACCCGTCATGCCGCCCATGACCAGACAGGGCCCGACCAGTCCACCGCTGGCTCCGGATCCGATGGCAAAGGAGGTGGCGGCGATCTTGCCCACCAGCAGAATCGCCAGAAAACCGACCCCTACTCGTTCGACTGTCAGCATCTTCAGTACCTCCACGCCGGTCCCGAGTATGAGCGGGGTGGCAAATATGGCCGTTACACCGGTCATCACCCCTCCCAGGGTGGTCTTTCCCCAGGCGGGAATCGACACGTGTTCCGCAAGGTGTTCTATTCCGTAGAGGCACTTTATGAACACCAGGCTCACCAGGCCCACGACGACACCGGCCAGGACGAAGTATGGGATGTCACGATGGGGGATGAAGGTGTATTCTGCCGGTGGCGAAAAGGCAAAAAGTCTGTCTTTGTCCAACAGAACAGAATAGACAAAATAGGCGGTGATGCTGGATATAAAACTGATAAACAAGTTGTTGTACTCCACATCATCCCGGTAAAGAACTTCTGCCCCGAAGACCCCTCCAGCCAGAGGCGCAGTGAAGATCGCCCCGAAGGCTGCACCTATGCCGCAGAGGACAACCTTGCGCATGTCGCGCAGATTCAACCGCAGGGCACGTCCCAGCCAGTATGCCAGACCACCACCCATCTGTACCGTGGGCCCCACACGTCCGGCGGAGCCGCCAAAAGCAATGGTGCAAACACTGGCTACCAGCTTCACCGGGACGGAAATCAAGCTGGTCTTTCCCCACCTGTGATTGTAAGCGCGGATGATGGCATCAATCCCGCTGCCGGCCGCCACGGGGGAAAAAGTAGAAGTGATAATCCCGCTGAGGAACAGGCCGATGATCGGCAGCCCATACACGAGATGACCCCGGCGGAGTGGCCCCAGTACATCAATTCCCCAGTTCAGCGCTCCAATGAAAGCGACAGCTGCAAGTCCGACTGTCGCACCCACCAGCACCGACAGCCCGGTCCACTTGACGATGTACAGAAAGGATCTGTAGGTCAGCTGTAGTGATCTCTTTCGCACGGTTTTCACAAATGAACGTACCTTTCGCGGCGGGCGCCAGTCAGCGCCCCTGCTGCCAGAGCAGGATCTCGTCCCCCTTCTCGATAGCCTCTACATCGTTGGGTAGTCGATGAGCGCCGCCTCGCAGCACCAGTATTGGATAGACCTTCTTCCGGTAATGTCCCACCACAGCATCCGGTGACAGGCCCACGAGCGGTGAATCATCGGTCACCACCACCCGCATCAGCTCAGTGTGGGGGTAGCTGCTGTGGATCAGTTCGGCAATATCCACACCACCCAAGCGGGTCACCACCTGAGCTGAAATGGACATGGCCGGCTCAAGTACATCACCGAGTTCAGTAACTTCGGCCAGCTCACGGTAACCGGGATCCTCGATACGCAGGATGATCCGGCCTATACCCATTTTCTTCGCGGCAGTGGCGGCAAGAAGGTTCAGATGATCCTCCCCGGTAACGGCAACGAAGGCTTCGGTATTCCGGCTCATGGCCTCCCGCAAGGTGCCCGGGTGAGCTACATCCCCAAGGACAATGTCTGCCCGGGGGAATAACTCGGAAATCCGCTCGCACTGGCGCGGGTTGGAATCTATGAGCGTTACCTTGTGTCGGCGGTGGTTCTGAAAAAGTTGGGCGAGTCTGCGGCCGGTTTTCCCCCCACCGGCGATGATGACGTGCACGAAGAGCGTCCTCCTATCGAACCGCACCGTACGTGCGGTGGGTCAGAGCAAAAAAATGTGCGCCTAGCAGGACTCGAACCTGCGCACCCGGCTCCGGAGGCCGGTGCTCTATCCGGCTGAGCTATAGGCGCACTTTGATTGCCGCATATTTTCTCTCATTATAGTGAATTTGAAATGCAAAGCGCAAATGAGGGCGAACTACCAACGGCCCAGCAGCATCAGTCCACCGAGGACAAAGAACAGCAGACCGGCACCGTAACGGATGTAATCCTCCGGAATCACCCGCACCAGTACTGACCCGACCATGACCGCCAGGGACACATTTACGAGCATGGCCAACATCGCCCCAAGAAACACGTTGACTGGAGAC
Organism: Clostridia bacterium; assembly: GCA_003554565.1. GTDB lineage: Bacteria > Bacillota > Sulfobacillia > SLMV01 > SLMV01 > PWGR01. The sequence goes on along the minus strand of PWGR01000205.1, from coordinate 4,056 downwards.
TCAGTCCGCGCCGCCAGCATCATGGTGGCCAGCTGCGTCTTGTCCCCTAACTCGGCCAGAAATACCAACCCAAAGGCCGAAGCCAGCAATCGCCAGTCCATAATCGCCTGTCACCTCACATCAACCGTTCTGCTCTTCCGGCTCGCAGTCGCAGCACACCCCGAACATCTTCAGTTCGTGATCGACAACCCGGAAACCGGCGAGTTTCTCCACGGTATCTTCCACCGCCCCGAGGAGGTCCTGGTCCACCTCCTCGATTTTCCCGCACTGCAGGCAGAGCAGGTGATGATGCTGATGGAGACCCGTGGCCAGTTCGTACCTCGTGCGACCGTCACCCACATCGAGCGTCTGAACCAGATCCAGCCTCTCCAACAGATCCAGGGTCCGGTAGACCGTGGCCAGCCCCACGTCAGGATCCTCTTCGCGCACGATGCGGTGCAGCTCATCGGCCGAGGGATGATCATCCTGACACTGGGCGAGTATCCTTACGATGAGCCGGCGCTGATTCGTCAGCTTCACATCCTCGTCCCTGAGTCGCTGGTAGATCTCCTCTGTACTGCGGTCCTCCGGGGCCCCGCCCACAATAACCACACCCTTTATCGCAGAATGTGTCTCCCCCGCACCACAATAAGTCTATCCTCTTGTGCGGTGCAGTACAAGTATTTGGCATCGGCTCAATCCGCACACAAAACTGCGTTCAACCGGTGACCGCACGTGGTGCATTCACCGCGCTCTATACTTACATGCCTTACCCGTAACCCACTCCGGCTCAACAGCTTCGCACCACAGCAGGCGCAGAAGGTATCAGAGCCTTCTGGACTCATGACATTACCCAGATAGACGTGGTGCAAACTCTCGCGAGCCGCATCCCGGGCGGCAAAGAGGGTCTCCACCGCCGTGGGCGGGCGGTGCATCCGGCGGTGTGGGTAATAGCGGCTCAGGTGCAGGGGAAGCTCGGGATTCAATCTGGCCAGCCAGGCCGCCAGGTCGGAGATCTCCTCCAGGTCGTCAGTTCCGTCGGGAACCAGCAGTGTGGTCACCTCAACGTGAACTCCTGCATCGACGGCTGCCTCCACATTGCGACGCACCACCTCCAGGTCACCGGCACACTCCGTGCGGTAAAACGCCGGGTTGAACCCCTTTACATCGATATTACATGCATCTATATACCGCAGCAGACGATTCCAGGGTTCTGGACGAAGGTAACCGTTGGTAACCAGTACGCTGCGCAGTCCTTCCTCCTGCAGCAGCCTTGAGGTATCCAACACATACTCGTACCATACCAGAGGTTCAGAGTAGGTGAAGGCCGCACCGATGCAATCCCGGTACTCGTACTCCCCGATCATCTCAATCGCCCTTTGAGGGGGAAGGTCGACCAGTTGCATCGAGCCAGGGTCCTCCGGATGGGAAATCTGCCAATTCTGACAAAATGAGCAATTCAGATTGCAACCGTACGTTCCCACCGAGAGCACCGTTGATCCCGGGTAGAAATGATACAGCGGCTTCTTCTCCACCGGGTCGAGGGCAACTGATGCCGCCCTGGCGTAGGTCTCCGGCACCAGTCGGCCGTCGATGTTTCGTCGGCCACCACAGAATCCCGTTCCACCGCGGACAATCAAGCAGCCCCGATCACATAATTCACATTGCACCGATTCATCTCCTCCCGGGCGGGCGTATTCGGCCGCCCGGGGTGCGCCGTCTGTCCTCATTGCTGTCGTCCCCCTCAGGACTCCGTATAGCGGGTGACCTTGAAACGCTCAATCACAAGCCCCGGATCATCGGGTGAGAGATTTGCCTTGTGACATGCAGTCTCCAGCTGCCGCCGCACCGTATGGATCCCTTCCAGGTTGGGAAGCAGCAGACCTCGCCTGGTGCCGCGCGAGACGATGACACCGTATTGTGCCGGGTCGAGATCCTCGAGGCTGGTCACCTCCTCGGGAGCACCCAGGACATCCACGGAAAACCGCAGCTCGGAGAGTTCGCCGCAGCTCACCGGCAAAAAGCGCGGATCCCGGGTCGCCGCCTTCACCGCATTGTGTATGATCTCCTCCGCCAGCGAGGATCTCGTGGGCAGCACAGTCCCAATGCAACCGCGCAGCTGGTCATCCTCCTTAATTGTGACGAATGCCCCGGCCTCCCGCTTCAGATCCGGAGAGAGGTCGGTCGGAGTAGTCATTATCCTGCCATGAGAAAGGTAATGTTCGACGGATCTGCGGGCAAGCTGCACCGGGTCGACCTGGCCGTTTTTGTGTTCCCCCTGGACTTCCGGCTGGAGATGGGCAACTGCGTAACCGACACCGAAGGGCCCCTCGTAGGACAGGACACTGCCGGAGAGGACGTCATCACCCAGGGCAGCCAGGGCAATAAGCAGCGGATTGTAGCCGCACTGCCCCGCATTTTCCACCAGGGTTTTCGGCAGATTCCGGACCGCCCCGGCATCGCCGGAGCTGAGCGATTCGACAATAACTCGATCGAACTTCTCGCCGTCAGGATGATATCCCGAAGGTGCCCCGCGAAAAAGCCGGTGGGAGAGGTCACCGCTGGCGATGACCACCACTCTTTTATCGGCCTCTTCCGCCGCTCGCGCGACCAGACGACCACAGGACCGAAGATTATCACGCTGCATCAGGGGGTTTCCCGCGTAAACCAAGGATGACGTGAAGCCGGCCTCCTGCAGGAGATAGAGGGGAACCACGGCACCATGGCTCAGAAAATGCTCCTCTCCCGGGTCATGTACACGCACCGCCTGATCGGTCTCAGCGGCCATGTCCGCCAGTTTCTCAGTCATCTGGACATCCATTGCCCAGTCCACGGCCGCCGACGGGGCGCGAAACTGGCCGAGGTCTCCCCGGGCGCTCCGCCCCCGGACCAGGGGCACTTCATCGTACCCGACCGGGCCGTGCGGGTCTATCAATACGACGCAGTCCGGATTTACAGAGCCGAGTTCGCTTGCCAAATCATGCATTGCTCGCCGCGTCTCAGAAACCCGCTCGGCCTCCGCACCACCCACAGCGGGGATCACAATGGGTGGGTGCGGAACGAGCGCTGCAGCAACGACACCATGGTTCATGATCAGCCACCTCGCTCATGCAACCCTTTTGCCTGTATTATATCACCTGCAGCCAACCGTATAGGGAGCAAATCCAATTCATAGACATAAATAGCGAAAATGCCGCCGTGGAAAGGATGTAGCCGTGCGACTCCAGCACCAGCTTGCGTCTTCTCGCCGTATACTCTACCTTTGTCTGATTACCGGCACGCTGGTGGCGCTTCTGATTGCAAGATCCGTCCAGCATGTACCCGAAGGGCCGAATGCACCCGACCTGCCGGTTGCCGCCCCTCTCGGGACCAGGCTGGTTCTCATTGACCCAGGGCATGGCGGCCCGGACCCGGGAGCCATCTCCTCGGCCGGGATCAGGGAAAAAGATGTGGTGCTGAATGTGGGGCTGGCCCTGCGCGCGTACCTGCAGGACGCCGGATGCACGGTGATCATGACCCGTGAGGCCGACGCCGATCTGAGTGATATGCCGGATGCATCGCTGGCAGAAAGAAAACGGGCCGATCTCCACCGACGCAGCGAGATAATCGAAGCATCCGGCGCGGACGTCGTCATAAGTCTGCACGCCAACGCGATCACATCCAGCAGGTGGCGCGGGGCACAGGTGTTCTATCGCCCTGACCGGGCACAAGGTAACGAACAGCTGGCCCGCTGCATTCAGCGGGAACTGGTGCACATAACCGGAGAAACTGACCGGGATATCAACATCTCGCGCGGCCAGTACATACTGGAGCAGACACACCTTCCCGCAGTAAATGTTGAGGTGGGTTTCCTGAGCAACCCCCGCGATGCCGAACTGCTGGCGGACCGACACTACCAGCGCAAGGTTGCCTGGGCCATCACCATAGGAATACTGCGCTACTTCGCTTCCGACCATGAGGATGAACCAGGTTCGAAGAACTAGCGCTTGGAGAACTGCGGTGCCTTGCGAGCCTTCTTGAGGCCGTACTTGCGGCGCTCCTTCATGCGCGGATCACGGGTCAACAACCCGGCCTTTT
>PWGR01000046.1 GCA_003554565.1 Clostridia bacterium | reverse complement strand
GGGAGATCTGAACGGGTTCGACATCATGAGGGACCAGATGTGGATTCGCCAGAGCTGGGGGTTCGCCTACGGACCATACCTTAGAGACACCATATGCTGGAGATGGGTAAGTCTCCACTGGGCCGGTTCAGGTGGGAACTCGACGCCGACGAACACGTGCTCTCAGAAACCCATACCTCTCGCGGTCACAAGTCCATCCGGCGGGGATTCCCGCACAGGCAAATAATGCTGACAGATTGGGTAGCCTCAGGGGAGGATGGTACAGAGGTCTGTTTCTGGATGCATCCTGACGGGGATGAATGGCCCGTGCTCCGGCAACTGGATGTACTGATCCGCACTTTACACCAGGGATTGTTGCTTCTCAACTGATAGCCCGCTCCCGCGGGATGTCCGGGAGCGCTTTCCAGTCAGCGCTTATGGCCGTTGCAACGCTCAGCTGGCCTCTTTCGCTACCTCTTCTCTCGGGACATCAAAGCACTTTCGCTCCTGCTGCCTTACTGCTGTGACGATTATCTATCGTCTGAGTGCGGATCCATATCCAGACAGATCCCGGATCAGTGAGCTTGTCAGCCCCGGACCCGGGATCGGAAAATGCGTAAACTTCTCGCTTACCACACCGGTCATTGGTGGAACTCTCTTACAGAATGTAGTGACTGAGGTCGCGATCCTCGACTATGGAGGCGAGCTTATCCTGCACATATTTTGCGTCCACCACCACTGGGCCGGAGACATCGTCGGGAGCGTCGAAAGAAACATCCTGCAGGAGTTTTTCCATTACTGTATGCAGGCGCCGGGCCCCGATGTTCTCCGTGGCATCATTGATCTCCTCCGATATCCTGGCAATGGCATCCAGTCCATCATCGGTGAAATCGATGCGTACGCCATCGGCTCGCAGAAGCTCTGCATACTGGCGGGTGAGCGAATTCCTTGGTTCAACGAGGATCCTGCGCAGGTCTTCCCGACTCAGAGAATCCATCTCCACCCGGATAGGAAATCTCCCCTGCAGTTCGGGTATGAGATTGGAGGGCTTGCTGATGTGAAACGCGCCAGCGGAGATAAACAGGGTGTGATCTGTCTTCACCGGCCCGTACTTGGTCATCACCGTGGTACCCTCAACGATGGGGAGTATGTCTCTCTGTACGCCCTCCCTCGATACATCCGGACCATGGCGCGAGTCTCTCCCGACCACTTTGTCCAGCTCGTCGAGAAAGATAATTCCATGGTTTTCCACCCGCTCCACTGCCTGACGCTGGATCTGATCTGTATCAATGAGTTTGTGGGCCTCTTCATTCAGCAGGATGGCCCGTGCCTCGCGAATGGGAACCCGCCGTTTCTTCTTCTTGCCGGGAAACATGTTGCCAAAGATGCTCTGCAGGTTGACCCCGAGCTCCTCCATGCCGCTGCCGCCGAAGACCTCGACCATGGACTGCGTTTGCTCCTCTACCTCGATCTCCACTTCGCGTTCATCGAGCTCCCCTGCATCGAGCTTCTCAGCGATCTTTCGCCTGCGCCTGCGCTGCTCAGTGATCTGATCCTCTTCCTCATCATCCTCTTCCTCCTCTGATTCGGAGAAGAGTGCTTCAAACGGGTTCTTCGGTTGGCGTTTCCGCCCGCCCACCGGGGCTATGATATCCAGCAGCCGCCTGCGTGCTGCCCGGTCAGCCTCCTCATGTACTTCGGCGAGCGCCTCGGACTGTACCATGCGAATGGCCGTCTCGACCAGATCACGGATCATTGACTCCACATCGCGGCCGACATAGCCTACTTCTGTGAATTTTGTGGCCTCGACCTTGAGGAAGGGAGCCTTCACCAGGCGCGCCAGGCGTCTGGCAATTTCTGTCTTTCCCACACCTGTGGGCCCGATCATGAGGATGTTTTTTGGCAAAACTTCCTCCTGCAGCTCCTCGGAGAGCTTACTCCTCCGGTAGCGATTTCTGAGCGCAACCGCAACGGAGCGCTTGGCATCGCCCTGCCCAACGATGTGTTTGCTCAGTTCGTCGACAATACTCTTGGGTGTCAGTTCACTCATATATGACATCGCCTCCCCGCGTTCTGCCCGAAGATGATCGGTGGCAGCGGTTCTACCGCTCCATCGCTTCCACAATTATGCTGTCATTAGTATATATGCACACTTTCGAAGCCGCCAACAGGGCCTCCCGGGCTATCTCTGGTGCTGTCAGGGAGGAGTGTTCGCACAGCACGCGGGCAGCAGCCAGGGCGTACCCAGCCCCCGACCCCACAGCGGTCACACCATCATCCGGCTCTATCACCTCACCTGCGCCCGATATCACCAGGAGGTTACTGACATCCGCCACAACCAGGAGTGCCTCCAGGCGGCGCAGGACCCGATCGGTGCGCCAATCCTTGGCCAGTTCCACTGCCGCCCGTTCCAGATTCCCATGATACTCCTCTACTTTCCCCTCAAACCTCTCAAATAATGTTACCGCGTCAGCCAGTGACCCGGCAAATCCCGTCAGTACACGATCATCGTGCAGACGGCGAACCTTGCGCGCACCCGCCTTGAGGATCATGTTCTCACCTATAGTTACCTGGCCGTCCCCGGCAAGCGCCACATGGCCATCATCAATCACACCCACTATGGTCGTCCCCTTCAACTCCGACACCTCCCTCGCCGCGCGATCGCGGGTGAAACTCATCATAGACGCGTCGAACCGTGGCCCGGCTGACGTGTGTGTAAATTCCCGTGGTGGACAGGTTGGAATGCCCCAGCATCATTTGCACACTCCGGAGGTCGGCACCCCCATCCAGAAGATGGGTGGCGAAGGAGTGACGAAAAGTGTGCGGGCTGCCGCTGGCCCCGGCTTTCACCACGTGTTTATTAACCAGCCATCGGACCCCCCGGTCAGTCAGCCTCACGCCCCGATGATTGAGGTAAAGCGCCCGTCCCGCACCCGATTTGCAGCGGGAAGCCAGAATCGGTCTTCCCTCCCGCAGATAATGCTTGAGGGCTCGCAACGCATGACCTCCGACCGGCACAATCCGTTCCCGTCCCCCCTTTCCGTAGATCCTGACCATACCTTCGTCGGCATCAACGGAGGTGATGTTCATCTGTACCAGCTCCGCCACCCGCATTCCGGTACTGTACAGAACCTCAAGGATGCAACGGTCCCGGATGCCCTCTGGAGTGTCGCCGGGCGGTGCGGACAGTACATCCTCAATCTGCTCTCGATAAAAGAATCTGGGCAGTCGGCGCGGAATCTTTGGCGATGATAAGTACGAAAGAACGTTGTCCATGACCGCACCTTCATCGGCAAGGTGGCGCCAGAAGGACCTCATACTGGCCAGCTTGCGGGAAATAGTGGTGCGGGCATATCCCTGGGAAAGGAGGTATGCGAGGTATCCCCGCATATCCCGTACGTCAAGATCGGCCAGCGACCGTTCGCTGCCGTCCTCCGCAGGAAAGAAGTACTCGATCATGCCCTCGAGGTCAGCAGCGTACCCCCTCACAGTATGTTCCGAGTAACCCAGCTGTCGGCGCAGGTACCGCAGGTAGGCACTGACGCTCTGGTGTGCTTGCAGCCTGCCGGAGCTCAACGTGTTTACCTCGCTTCCGCACTGTCCAGATCCTCCGCCGGTGCCACCTCGACCCTGCATTCTTTTCGGCCACACTGAAGGAATTCTCCCTTACGCTTGGTTCTCCTCTTCACCATGAATGTCCCGCACTCGGGACACTCCTCCTCGGATGGCTCATGCCATACCACGAACTCGCAGTCCGGGTAGTTCAGGCAGCCATAGAAGGTTTTTCCTTTCCGGCTGCTCTTTTTGACAATATCGCCGCCGCACTGAGGGCACAAAGCACCCGTCTTTTCAAAGTAGGGTTTGGAATTCTTGCAGTCCGGATACGCCGGGCATGCCAAGAACTTCCCGAAACGGCCGAAGCGAACCACCATATTCTCCCCGCACTCCTCGCAAATCTCATCGGTTACCTGTTCGGGCAGTTTCACGCGCGGGGCTTCCTCTGCCTTTTCCAGCTCATCAGCGAAGGAATCCCAGAATTCGGTGATAATTTCCTGCCAGTTAACTTCGCCGCCCTCTATACTGTCCAGTTCATCCTCCATTTCAGCTGTGAAACTGAGATCAACAATTTCCGGAAAGTGCTCCTCCAGTAGGTCGTTCACCACCCGTCCCAGTTCGGTGGGATAGAATCCGCCGTCCTCCACCCCGACGTAGTTGCGCTTCTGAATGGTCTCCACAATGGGCGCGTAGGTACTGGGACGCCCGATGCGCTCGTCCTCCAGAGCCTTGACCAGGCTGGCCCCGGTGTACCGGGCCGGGGGCTTGGTGAAGTTCTGTTTGGGTACGAGATCCAGGAGATCGACCTCATCTCCCTCGCTCATCTCCGGCAGCAGCTTATCCTTGTCTCCTGCGCCGGCGTAAATGATGCGGAATCCGGGAAATTTCATGCGACGTCCTTTGGCGGCGAACTCGAACTCGGCCGCCCCGACCGAAACAGTCATCTCATCATATATGGCCGGCTTCATCTGGCTGGCGACGAAGCGCTGCCATATGAGACGGTACAGGCGATACTGGACATTGCTGAGATTACCCTTAATTTTCTCCGGGGTGAGAGCCACGTCGGTGGGCCTTATGGCCTCATGTGCCTCCTCAGCGTCTTTTCGACCGCGACCACGTCGCGTCCGCGGCTCAGAAAATTTCTGCCCGTACGTGCTGATCACAAATTCCCGTGCCCGGTCAACCGCGCTCTGCGACACCCTGGTCGCGTCTGTCCGCATGTAGGTTATGAGTCCGGTGCGCTCGGAATCTCCGCCAAGGGGCAATCCCTCGTACAGCTCCTGCGCCACCCGCATGGCAAAGCTGGCATTCATCCGCAGCTGTCGAGCCGCAGCCTGCTGCAGGCTGCTGGTATTGAAGGCGGCTCCCGGGTAGCGTTTCGCCTCCTTGCGCTTGATCTCCAGAATTCGATGTCCGTTCCGCGGCAGCTCCTGCAGGAGCGCATCCATACTCTTCTCGTCCGGAATTTCCGGCTTCTCACCGCGGTATTTGGCCAGGGCCGCAAGAAACTCCTTCTCCTCACCCCGTTCCCCACGCGGAGCAAACTGCACATCAAGAGTCCAGTATTCCTCCGGTTCAAAGGCCTCCCGCTCCCGTTCGCGATCCACCACCATCTTGACTGCCGCGGACTGCACTCTTCCTGCCGACAGTCCCCGACGCACCTTACGCCACAGCCACGGGCTGAGCTTGTATCCCACCAGACGGTCGAGGACCCTGCGGGCCTGCTGGGCATCCACGAGGTGACGGTCAATGGACCGGGGAGACTCAAGCGATCCCTGCACTGCTTCCTCTGTGATCTCGTTAAAGGCGATCCGCACCGAATCTTCCTCTGACAGCTTGAGTGCGTGGCACAGATGCCACGCTATGGCTTCCCCCTCACGATCGGGGTCGGTGGCCAAGAAGACATGCTCAGCCGAGCGAGACTTTTTTCTCAGGTCATCCAAAATTTTCCCCTTGCCGCGGATGGTTATATACTTGGGTTGGATGCCGTCGTCCACATCGACGCCGAGCTTGCTTTTCGGCAGGTCGCGCACGTGCCCCATGGAGGCGGCAACCTTGTATTCTTTTCCAAGATAACGCTCGATCGTCTGTGCTTTGGCCGGCGACTCAACAATAATCAGGTTTTTCGACAACCTCATCACCTCTACGTCCAGAGTCAGTATCTGCAATCGGGGCCGCAGACTGAGCATTCCGCCCGGAGACTACGCGGCACCAGGCAACCCTGCTTCGCAATCTAACTTACCATCTGTGCCGGGTCAACACAAATCGTAGGCGATTCCAACCGTTCACCGGCAGGACAAACACATGTACCTGTTCGGCCGGTGAAAAGTCGTAAAATCGGATGGGAGGAGTCGCCTCCCGTCCACGCACACCACCGTACGTGTGCTTCAATACTGTTTCAGAAACACACCCGTTGCGAAACGGCAACACGACCCGGCAAGGACGGGCTTGGGGTGACCCATTCACGACTAGTCCTTAATTTTCCTTTCCCAACTCTGTAAGATTCACCCCCGGCCGAGGCACGCCACTTTACTCTTTCCGCTCACTTTACTCTTTCCGCTCAAAGTATATCAATATCTTCTGTGGAAGCTGCTGCTCCGGCTGGCGTTGCTGCCCTGTATCTCCACATGTTCATCGGAAGGGTGATAAGAATCGAGCCAGGCATCCTCGGCGTGGGACTGGACGTGGTACTGTTGATTCCATTTGCAGCCTCGCTAATCGCCAGGAAATTGCTGTTTACGATCAAGAGCAGAACCTGGTTGAAAACCACAATATATCCTGGGGCCGAAAAGGTTCAGCTTGCCTTGCTCTGCCTGGCCATTACCCCGTTGTTTGCCTCCCACGGGAGGGTTATGCTGGATCAATACCAGCATTTCATTCGCGTAGTTTCCTTTCACATCCTCAATCTTACACTGGGGGCATCTTCAGCAGAAAACAGGGGTTCTCTTACGAGGATGGCACCGCCTTTCTCTTCCCACTCATTGCCCGCACGTTGATTATCGGTCCTCTGGTAAAACTGCCGTCGCTTGGCGTTTACTGCTGGGGGAATATCATTTTCAGACACAGGACAAACAGAATCATGCCTGAATCGGGCTGACCCAGCTCGCACTGGCCCATGCGGGAACACGGTCGCATAGGAGGCGGGACCCGCCCGTGCCTGCAAATCGGCGGCCGCTGTCACATCAGTCAGCCGACTCCTCAAATTGGGTCCTGTACAGATCGGAATAATACCCATCCCGACTGATTAGCTCTTCGTGTGTCCCACGCTCGACAATCTCCCCGTCCCGCAGCACCACGATGAGATCAGAGTTTCTTATAGTGGACAGCCGGTGGGCAATAATAAACGATGTCCGATCTCTCAACAGGGTCTCAAGGGCGTCCTGAATCAGAAGCTCAGTATAGGCATCGACGCTGGAAG
>PWGR01000158.1 GCA_003554565.1 Clostridia bacterium | reverse complement strand
CCGTATCCCTTGCCCTGGACCCCGGCGGTTGAGGGCACGATATGGGGCATGCCCGGGTTTTCCATCCTGGCTCTGTGGTTACTGGGTGCGGTCGGATACTGCCTGGTCAACCTGATCTGGGGCAAAGAGGACTCGGTCATGGAGCAGTACCGTGCCGAGAAGGCCCGCCGCGAGCGGGAAGAGGCCGATGACCGTGCAACTCCTCTCGACGATGCGGACGAGGAGACCACCGTGCTGGTGACTCCCGAGAAGGAAGAGGAGTACCGCAAACACTTCGGACTGGCTCTGGCAGGCTACGTCGCCCTGAACGTACTGATCTTGCTGTGCTTCTTCAATCTGCTTCCGGCCGCTCTCACGACAGCCATACTGGCCGTCATGCCCGTGGCGTTACTGGCATTTGCCGTCATGATAACCAAGTGGCTGATTGGCGACATGAAGCTGCTGTTTGAGGTGGGTCGGGGCGACATGTCCGAGAAGGAGTTTGTCGATCGGACATTCTGAGGCGGCTGCCCTGAACGGAAGGAGATCTGCCATGCCCAACAATAGAGACAAAGAGGAGCTGCTGAATCTTGACCCGGATGTACTGCGATCGATTATCCGGGAGAGAACGCACCACACCGTCGAGATTTTTCTCTACCCGGCGATATTTGGGGACGAGACATTGAGTCCCGAGGTAGGGAAGCAGGTCAGGGAGCTGCTGGATGTCTGGCGCGAGCGGGAACTACCCGAGGATCTGCCCGACATTCAGTGGGCCAAGAAGCTGCTCTGCGCCGCAGAAGAAGTGAGGAAGGGGCGACAGCCCGATCTGGACCTTTCAGTTCCCCGGCCGTACGAAGAGGGTGAAATGAGGGTCGCCGAGGACCTCATATTCGCCCGGAGATCGATACGTCAGTTTACTGACGATGAGGTGGATGAGCAACTGATCCAGCATATGCTGCGGGCCGCGCTGTGGGCGCCGCATGCGTGTAACCTTCAGTCGCTGCGATTTCTGGTTCTGCGTACGGAGGAAGAATTGGATCTGATCAATGTCGATGTCTCTGGCTACAAAGCCCTGATAATAGCAGGCCAGGATTCTCGCATCTACGAGGCCAACCCACATGTTCCGGAGCACAATCGCCTTCTGGACTGTGGTGCCGCAGTGCAGAACATCGTGCTCATGGCGCATGCATTCGGTTTAGGCGCCTGCTGGGGAACCTTCCGGGAGGCCCAGACAAAGAAGCTGCGGGAGCACTTCGACGTGCCGGACTACATCGATCTGGTCACGTGCGTTGCTCTCGGCTGGCCGGATGAGGAGGTAACACCTCCGGCGAGGATCGATGTCAAAGAGACGCTGATGAATCCCAAGTGACAATTGAGCCGGGGTGGTTACATCGGAGTGATGTGGCCGCCCCGGCTAAAGGGGTAGCTGTAAGCGGCTGCTGAAGACGATAAATACATTGAGAAGTCTGGAGGGAAATACTCATATGAGTGCTGAACACCTGCGCCAGGTAACTGATCATCTGGATAGAGATTTCTTCATTGAAATGCTCCGGGACCTGATCGAGGTGCCTACCGAGGTTCCATTGGGCCCGGAGACATTGATTGCTCCGGATGATCCCAAGCTGGTTCACTATGTTCAGAACGTCCTTCGCCCCATGATGGAGGACGCGGGCATTTATGAGATTCTGGAGATGCCCCTGAATCAGATTGTCGTCAAAATGGGATCGGGCGAGAAGGATGAATCACTTCTGATTCAGGCCTACACCCCGACGCAGCATCAGAATCTCATGGAGGATCCCTTTGTGCCGCGGATCGCGCACGCCCCGGAGCATGTATTTGATGAGCCATGCATTTTCGGTCAGGGAGTGACTCAGAACAAGCTGCACCAGGCGGCCATGATGACGGTTCTAAAGGCCATCAAGGACTCCGGAGTTCAGCTGCGGGGAACCCTATATTTTGCCATTAACAATGAAGGTAGAAGCAGTCACGAGTGTTCAGAGGCCATCATCCCGAAGCTGGACCCCAAGCCGCAATACGGTTTGCTCCTTCTCGGTGGTCTGAACATTTCTGTCGGCAACCGGGGGCGGGTGGACGTATATGTCCACGTACATGGTAAGGCGGCTCACTCGAGTGCTCCATGGAATGGCCACAGTGCAATTGATGGTGCAAATGAAGTAATCAACCGGATTAAGGCCATGGAGTTCACCAAGACCCACCCGGAGCTGGGTGGACAGCACGCTGTCCCGTATCAGGTCGTGTACTGGCCGCTGGCACCTCACACTCTGCCGGAATACGCGAAGATTACGGTAGACCGGAGACTCCTGCCCGGTGATGATATAGACGAGGCAGTGGACGAGATCCGGGAAGCCATCGGTGACATGTCACCGTTTGATATTGAGGTGGAGCGGGGGGTGCACATGCTGCCTGCAGAAGTGGACCCGGATGCGCCGATTGTCTCCAGGTTGAGCCGTGCACAGGAGGAGGTTCGCGGTGAAAAGCCCGACGTCGTGCATAAACCCGGGGCTTTTGACGCCGGTGGGCCCTGCGCATTGGGTATTCCCACCGTTCAATGGGGTGCCGGGGCCGGAGACGGCCTGCTGGGGGAGGATCTGGTGCCCCTGAGTGATGCCTGGGATGAGGTCAACATTCTGGCCAACATGATAGTCAACTGGTTAGGCTGAAAGACGAGGATGGCCGAACGCGGACGGGCTTCTCTCAGGAATGAGATGCCCGTCCGCTTGCATTGTGCGAGCCACTGGCGCAGGGGGCAGGTGGATGGCGAGTCCGGGCTCAGACGCCTGCCGGTTTCTCCTGTTTGTGACCCGTATCTGCGAGGTTGAGTGGGGAGATCGAAGGTTCAAATCAGGGAGGGTGAGTGCTTTGTGCGCAAGGGAATCCGGGGGCAGTACATTATTGCTCACGATGGTGAGCGACACAACCTGCTAGAAAACGGCCATATCATTATTGAGGATGGAATCATAACGCATGTAGGCAGTGACTACACTGGCAACGTCGATGAATGGATTGATGCGGGCGGAATGATGGTGATGCCCGGTCTGGTCAATATACATGCCCATCCCATCTCAACACCTCTGATGCGGAGCATGCGGGAGGAACGTACTGGGCCTCCTCAGTATGCTGGCCTATGGCTGACATGGGCACTGTATGATGAGGTTACGGAGGAAGAGGAGTCTGTGATCTCCGAATATGCGGTCTGGGAGCTGCTCCGCAAGGGAAGCACCACTGCGGTGTTGGTGAGCCTCGCATATCCTGATGTTCTGGTGCCCACCATCGAGAGAACAGGCATCCGAGCCTATGTCGCGCCTGGGTACCGGGAGGCCTCGTGGACTGCGGATGAGGCCGGACGCCGGCATTACCGGTGGAATGTTGAACAGGGGGAGAGGCGCCTGCAGCAGACCCTGGATTTCATCGCGGAACACGATGGCGGGGCCGACGGGCGCCTGCGGGTGCTTCTGGGTCCCGAGCAGGTAGAGACCTGTTCCGTAGAGATGCTCGAGCGCACTGCAGAACTCGCGGAGGATCTGGACGTGGGCATGACCACCCATGCCGCACAGCATGTCGCGGAGTACCGGCATGTCATGAACAGACACGGCATCACCCCGATCCAGCTGCTGGATGAGACAGGTCTGCTCAATGAGCGCCTCATCATCGCACATGGAATCTATCTCTCCCATCATTCCGCTCTCGGTGATGACTCCGGAGGTGACCTGGAAATACTGGGCTCTTCTGATGCCACAGTTGCTCACTGCCCCTGGATCCGCATGACTATGGGCGAGATCTTTGAATCCTTACCCCGATATGAGGCCGCCGGGGTTAATGTCGGTCTGGGTACAGATCTTGCACCCCAGGATATGCTGGCGGAAATGCGATCAGCTCTGACCATGGCAAAAGCAGCAGAGGAAGGGGCCACTGGATATTCAGCTTCTAGCGTCCTTGATGTCGCTACCACCGCCGGGGCACGCGGCCTCCGCCGTCCTGATCTCGGTAGAATTGCCCCGGGTTGTGCGGCCGATCTCGTGTTTGTGGACGTGACGAATCTCGATCTGCTGCCGGTCTATGATCCTGTCATCACGCTCCTGTATTCTGCCACAGGATCTGATGTGGACAGAGTGATGGTTGGGGGAGAGACGGTTGTACGGGACGGGAGAGTTCTCGGGGCGGATGAGGAGCGTCTTGCGGCGGACATCCAGAAAGTGTGCGAGAATCTGTGGGAACGAATTACCCATCGCGCTGATGGTACCCCGCTTCATCGCTTGGCACCCCGTGCACTTCCCCGCTATGATGAGTAATATCTGAGCTGATACACGTGCGCGTATCACATATGCAGCTGTGTCAGATCCAGTTCGGTGCCCGCAAACCATGAGTCGAGGTAGCACTGGAGGCAGGAATCCTGTTAGGGAGGTTGGTATGTACGATCTGCTCATCAGAGGAGGACGCATCGTCGATGGAACCGGCAATCCGTGGTTTTATGGCGATGTGGCACTCGAGGGAGGCAAGATTGCCTGCATCGGACCCACAATCCACGGGCGAGCACGGAGGACGATTGATGCCGGGGGTCTGGTCGTGGCCCCCGGGTTCATTGACACACACAGTCACTCAGATCTGATGCTTTTGGTCGAGCCACAGTCTGTGCCCAAGATCATGCAGGGAATCACCACGGAGGTGTTGGGCCAGGACGGCATTGCCCCGGCGCCGGTGGAGCCCGAGCATGTACCTCATTGTAGGAAACTGCTGGCGGGGCTGCTGGGGGATCCTGATGTTCCGTGGAACTGGCAGAGCCTCGGCGGCTTCCTGGACGCACTGGATGAACAACCGCTGTCGGTGAATGTGTGTACCTATGTGCCGTACGGGAACATCAGGTTGATAGCTATGAACGGATCTCACGATAGACTTCCCACTGCCGATGAGATGCAGACGATTTGCTCTCTTGTCAGGCGATCACTGCAGGAAGGCGCTTTCGCCCTCTCCACCGGTCTGGTCTATCCTCCTTGTTGCTACGCAGAATCCGATGAGATGGTGCAGGTGCAGCAGGTACTGGGTCAAGAGGGCAGCTTCATCGTCGTGCATGGAAGGAACGAGGGGTCCGAGGTTCTTGCATCTGTCGGTGAGCTGGTTCAGATTGCCTCTGCGGGTGGTGCCCCACTGCACATTTCCCACCTGAAAGTCGCCGGGAAGTCAAATTGGCACAAGCGTGATGCATTGTTGGAAGCCATCGATGAGGCCCGGGAGGGCGGCATCGACGTGACCTTTGATCAGTATCCATACACCGCCGGAAGCACCATGCTTTCGGCCATCCTCCCTCCCTGGGCCCATTCTGGGGGATCGGAACACCTCCTCCAGCGGTTAGGGGACAACGAGGCTCGTGCCCGCATGAGGGAATGGATCGAGACGGAGACATCGGGATGGGAGAACATGGCTGATTATGCTGGCTGGGACGGGGTCATAGTCAGCTCCGTGCGTTCAAGGCGAAATGAGCGTTGGGTAGGTCGGAGTCTGGAAGACATTGGTGCCGCCCGCGGTGTGCATCCTGCCGATGCGGCCATGGACCTGATGCTGGAGGAGGATAATGCTGTCGGTATGATAACACACCTCATGTCAGAACCTGACGTGGCAACGATAATGCGCCACCCCTCCCAGATGGTATGCACCGACGGGATCTTGGGCGGAAAGCCTCATCCCAGAGTTTACGGTTCCTATCCGCGAGTCCTGGGAAGATATGTGCGGGAGGAGGGGCATCTGACCCTGGAGGATGCTGTGCGCCGCATGACCAGCTTCCCGGCACAGAGATTGGGGCTGACGCGGAGGGGAATGCTGAGAACCGGGTTCTGGGCCGATATGGTACTATTTGACTTTTCGCGTGTACGGGATCGCGCCACCTACGAGAATCCGCGACAGTTCCCGGAGGGCATTGCCACCGTAATTGTCAATGGTGAGATCGTCGTGCAGGACGGCAAGTCCACTCAGGCGAGCCCCGGCAAAGTCCTGCGGGCGCAGGATGCTTGAGTTCTGCAGGGGTTTATGACCTGACCGGCAATGCACTGGAAGGGGTATGTCCTGTGGTCACAATCGAGCGCGATTCATCGAGTCTCATTTTCGGGTTGCCGCTGTCTTTTTCTGCTGCGGCCGTACATTGATTCATCCGAGTGAGCAGGATGATTTTTGGCCGATGTCCGGAGGTCATGTGAAGCTTAAAGAGCTCACGCGAGTCGCTCAGCCGGGAAGTGTTCGAGGAGATGAGCAGCCATGTGGAGGTGGGACGCCTTTTGTGGATTGCCGGGACTTTCTTCGGGGGGGGCGGTGCTAGGAGATCGGACTCCACTAACTGTGCAGCCGGCTGGCCGGATCCCGGCTGCTCAAAGAGGACGCGATTGAGGGAGATGAGGAGCGTCTCAGACTGTATTTTTACTGCATTGCTCCCGCAGATTTATCTCAACTGGACCTGCGCCCGGCATTCCTGCGCCATGAGTTGAATCATCTGCCCAGGGAAACGGATCACATCATTTCTTTCGGACTGCGCATTTGCGCCCAACCCGGATCAGGGGCGACAATCTCTCCCCTATATTTTCCACCTGTTTGGATCGAGTGGGGCTGTGCGCATGGGTGGCGTGCTTCATGTTGTTATGGCACATGTCGGGAAAACAGGTGACGATAGCCGGGCGCGAATCTGATTTCCCTTATGATTCATCACTCAATGAGGGCAGCTCAGATTGCCCCGGTACATACATACTCGGAAGAGGTGTCATGTCCATTCCCACTGGGATATTTTACTGCTGATCCATTTCTGGCTGATTCTCTGCCTTCCTCTTCTACCAGGTAAATGTGCGGCCTCCATCTCCACACTCCTGAACTCTTTCGCCAGCCAGAGCCCCCGGTTGTGATTTCTTGCTGTGACCCAGGACTGCCGACCTGTGGCAGATTCTGACCCGGCACCGACCCCATGAGGTGGGCGCTATCCACCGCCCCGATGCTGTGGTG
>PWGR01000206.1 GCA_003554565.1 Clostridia bacterium | reverse complement strand
CCGCGCGCAGGCTGCGCGAGGCGGGATTGACGAGGATCTACTTCAGCATTGACAGCAACCACACCACCCTGGAAAGCGCAGATTCCGGGATTTACGCCGCCGTTCCAGTCGAAGTAGCGGCCCGGAGCGTAGAAGCCTTTCTGACCGAGGGCTTCGGTACAGTGCATGAACTGGAGGCCATCGGCCACCGGTTGAGGATCACGGCCACGGCCAGCGGCCGGCTGACGCGACCCACAGATGACATTCTGCGGGCGTTGAAAAGGACGATCGGCGCATTCCGGCAGGAAAATCTTTCGGCACAAACGGAGATCTGGCGCACTGACAGGGGGAAGATACTGGTCAGGCGGCTGGGAGTATCAAATGTGGGCGACGCCGGGCGGCTCGACGGTGATGTCCTCGAGGACCGTACCGGATCTGATCTCTTCAATCTCCGGTGCCCACACTTCATACCCCAAAAGCGCGCATATGATGACGGAAAACACCACAGAGATCTCTTTGTCGACAGCAGCGGGGTAGTGTACACATGTGGGAATCACGCCTTTGCAGTGGGCAGCATCTGGGACGATTCGCTCTCCCGCATCGTGCAGAAAGTCAACCAGTCTGACACTACCGGGGAGTTCGGGATGAACCGGGCGGTATTTCGCTCACTGCTTCTTCTTTCTGAGAGATTGGGCTCAGAAGAGAGGGCCGTGGGCGACGCCCTGCGCCTGGCTCACCGGCAGAATCCCGCGCTGTTGGAAGATCTCCGTACGCAGTGCGGAGCCTGCAATGCACTGGGCAGCATGCCCGAGCTGCAGAAGGCTTTCCTCGCGGGTTTCCGCACTGAATACGGGGAAAAATGAAGCGGGCCGCGCCGCGGGCTGGCGCACCAGGGGGTTCTGTTTACGGCGGCAGCTGCTGCCCGGCTCCCGGGCACCCGCATTCCTCACCCTGTGCGGACACCAGCAGTTCAAACGACTCCTTGGTGACGGCGAAGTGCTCACGCATGGCGCGCGCCGCTCGTCCCGGATCCCGCTCCCGCAGGGCCTGCACCACATCGTAAAACAGCTCGATGATGCGCTCCCGGGTGAACGGCATGGTCTCCTCGAAGTCCCGGACCTGCAACCGGAGGGTGGCAAACAGCATCCTGACCAGATTGGACATGACCGGATTACCGCAGCTCTCCGCTAGCCGGAGGTGAAAATCCATCTCGGCCTCAAAGGCGGAGCGAATACACGACGAATCCCTGATTGTCGCTAGCAATTGTTCCAGCGCCCCCACGTCTTCGGCCCCCGCCCTCTCCGCCGCATAGCGCGCACAGTCAACCTCCACTGTTTCCCTCGCCTCCAACAGGTTCATGGCGGACGAGACGCGCAGGTCCTGTACCCAGTTCAGTCCGCCACTTATAATTTCGACTTCCTCGGTAACGAATCTGCCCACTCCATGCCGGGTCTCAATCAACCCCATCTGCTCGAGAAACTGCAGTGACTCCCGGATGGTGGATCTTCCGACGCCAAAAGCATCTGCCAGGTCTTTCTCCGAGGGCAGCTTCTCGCCCGGCTCCAGCTCCCCCGAGTCAAGCAGGTCGCGCAGCTGGCTCAGGATCGCGTCTGTTACCCGCTCGCTCCTGTGCAGGGAATCAATGGAATCCAGCACCACACCTGTCGTCCTCCTTTCGGTACCGCGGCCGACATCGCACGGCACGACGCGCCGGGTTGCCCGGATTCCCGGGCGCAGGCAGACCTTCGGGCCGCGATGCGATAGGCGCCGACGAATCGCGCTGTGTAACCGTACTACGATCTCTATTGACTAATTTCCCCGCGGTTTTCGCAGATCCTTCACTGGCGGCGAAAAGTGCACATGTCACCCGGAATGGGATCTCGCGGCGGTGGATCCTACAGGCGGCCGTGCTCAGTCCGGGCAATGATCTCATCCTGCAGCTCTGCGCTGAGGTGATTGAAGTAGTCGCTGTAGCCGGCAACCCGGACGATCAGGTTTCGGTGCTTTTCCGGTTCATCCTGAGCCGCCCGAAGGGTGTCCGCACTGACCACATTGAACTGGATATGATGCCCGTCCAGCAGGAAGTAAGAACGAATGAGCGCGGCCAACCGCCTGAGACCACTCTCTCCCTCCAGGATGTCCGGGGTCAGCTTCTGGTTCAGCAGCGTCCCTCCGGTGCGGAGGTGATCCATCTTGGCGGCCGACTTGATTACCCCGGTCGGGCCATGCAGGTCAGCGCCCTGTACCGGAGATATGCCCTCGGACAGCGGGACGTGTGCCCTTCTCCCTTCCGGCGTGGCCCCGGTGACCGCGCCGAAGTAAACGTGGCAGGTGGTGGGCAGCATGTTGATGCGATATGTTCCTCCCCGGACGGTTGGACGACCCTCGACTGACGAAAAAAATATCTCGAAGATCTGCCGCATCAGCTCATCCGCACAATCATCATCGTTGCCGTAGCGTGGAGTGCGGTTCTGCAGCAGCTGCCGGGTCTTCTCCGCGCCACAGAAATCGGTGCGAAGCGCAGATAGCAGGTCATCCATCGTCAGGGTCTCCCGCTCGAAGACGTGGTGACGAATGGCCGACATACTATCCGTGGTAGTGCCGATGCCGACTCCTTGAATGTAGCTGGTGTTGTAGCGGGCGCCGCCGGCGTTGTAGTCCGCCGCATTTTCGATGCAGTCATCGATCACCAGAGAAAGGAACGGGGAGGGCATCTCTTCTGCATACAGCTTCTCTATGACATGATTGCCGCGTATCTTCACATCAATGAAGTGATTGACCTGTGCCTCATAGGCACCAACCAGCTCATCGAAGTGAGAGAAACAGCGGGGATCGCCAGTCCCCGGGCCCAGCCTCTTCCCCGTCTGCGGGTCGAGGCCGTCGTGAAGAGTTATCTCCAGCACCTTTGCCAGGTTGAAGTAACCGGTGAGGAAATAAGCCTCCTTCCCGAAGGCGCCGGTCTCAACGCATCCACTGGTGCCGCCGCGGCGGGCATCTTCTATGGCCTTGCCCTGCCGCAGGAGTTCGACCACCACGGCATCGGCATTGAAGACCGAGGGCTGCCCGAATCCCCGGCGGATGACCTCGCCGGCCTTCTGCAGGAAGCGGCCTGGACTCCTCTTGCTGATCTGGACGTTGGAACTCGGCTGGGTGAGTCTCATCTCATCCACAACCTCAAGCAGCAGGTATGACAGGTCATTCACCCCGTCGGATCCGTCCGCACGCAGTCCCCCGATATTGATGTTGGCAAAATCGGTGTATGTCCCGCTCTCCTCCATGGTCACACCCACCTTGGGTGGTGCGGGCTGGTTGTTGAACTTGATCCAGAAGCACTGCAGGAGTTCTCGTGCCCGCTCCGGATTCAGGATCCCGGCCTCCACCTCCCGCCGGTAAAAGGGGTACAGATGCTGGTCCAGTCGACCGGGACAGAAGGAATCCCAGGTATTCAGCTCGGTGATCACCCCTATGTGCACGAACCAGTAGGCCTGCAGCGCCTCCCAGAAAGTCCCTGGGGCATTAGCCGGGACCTTTCGACAGATCTCTGCGATCCTGTGCAGCTCCTCTGTCCTCCCGGGATCTTTCTCATCTGCGGCAAGTTCCAGGGCTGCCCTGCAATGTCGCCCCGCGTACTCTACAATGGCATCACAGCATATCTGCATGGCCTGCAGTTGGTTCAACTTCTCCTGTGCCCCGGGATCTGCATCCGGGTCAATTTGCTCGACGGCCATGCCTATATCGCGCTTGAGATCAAGCATACCCTTCCGGTACACCTTATCCCCCGCTACCGTATGACCCGGGGCCCGCTGCTCCATAAATTCGGTAAATATTCCTGCCTCGTAGCATTCAATCCACTCCGGCGTCATCTCGGAAAATATGCGATCCCGCATGGAACGACCCTGCCAGAATGGAATCATCTCGTCGCGCTGCAGTGCGATATCTTCATCATCCACATCAAAGCAGACTCTGTCCCGGTCTCTTATCACCCGAAGATCATCCACTGTGTGACAGCACAGCTCCGGAAAAGTGGGGGTGGCCTGCGGGGCGGGACCACGTTCGCCCACAATGAGCTCTCCCTCGTTGATGCGCACCCGCTTTTGGCGCATGAGATGGCGAAAGGCCAGGGCCCGCAGGACCGGCGGAGAGACGGTTCCCGCATGCTCTCTGTACGCATCGGTCACCAGCCGCGCCCGTTCCATGGAAATGCGGGGACGAGCCTCCCTGCTGTCGGTCCTCAGCTTCTTCACTCTGTCATTCAACAAACATCATCCTCCCGTCCTGACGCATATTCCGTACTTCTGCAGCCGGTCCTTCGCCGCCCCAATATCTTCGGAACCGGGGGGCGTGAGATTGGACAACCGGTTCTGCTTATCCAGCAGTGGGTACTTCTCGGTGCCCGCGCGGTGATACGGGAGAAGGTGCAGCCGCCTTATCCCCAGGTCTGCCAGCAATTGCCCCACGGCCGATAGGTTCTCCGGGTCATCGTTGATCCCGGGAATGAGCGGGAGCCGGGCTATGAGGCCGCCGCCACCCCGGCGACGGGCCAGACGCTGCAGGTTGTCCAGTATTTGGCTATTGGATACACCCACGTACTTGCGGTGGGCCCGGTCATCGGTGTGCTTTATGTCGTAAAGCAGTATATCGGCCTCATCCGCGACCTGATCCAGTACATCCGGGTCAGCGCAGCCGGAAGTGTCCACGGCAGTCCGGATCCCGCGCCGCACACACTCCCGGAGCGACGCAAGCAGGAACTCGGGCTGAGCGAGCGGCTCCCCGCCGGAAAAAGTCACACCTCCCCCGGACTGTTCATAAAAGACCCGATCCTTCTCCAGCTCCGAGCACAGTTCGCCAGGAGTCATCTTTTCACCGACCATCTCCCGTGCCCCGGTCGGGCAACAATCGCAGCAGGCGCCGCAGAGGTGGCACTCACCGGGCCCGCTCAACCTCTCATCTCCCGGTAGTTCCCCCGGACATGCATCAGTGCATGCACCGCATCCTATGCATTTGTCTGATCTGAAGATGACCTCACGATACGGGGCGATGCTTTCCGGGTTGTGGCACCACCAGCAATCGAGCGGACACCCCTTGAAAAACGCAGTGGTGCGGATCCCGGGCCCATCGTGCACGGAGAAGCGCTGTATGTCGTATACCAATCCACTGGCCATGTCCGTCTCCTAACCCACAGGAGGGCATTTCCCTCCAATCTTTCACCGGGGAAACACCGAAGGGTAGATGTCCGACATCCGAACACCATGATGTCCTTATTCTACACCGACCCTGTCAATCCTGCCACAGCGGTACCGACATGCCGTCATCCCCTTCTCTATGGTTTCTGCTGCCGGGTGAAGCTGTGCATAAGTTTCCGACAGGCATTGACTTGTACGGCGAGTTGAGGTTATATATACATAACAACGAGGTTATCAAATGGTTTGCAAGATGCATGTGGGCGAGCCCGTCGCGCCTACCGGGCGACCCCGTGAGGCCTGTACCGCACAGCGGCAGTCCCGGCAGAAGCCCGGACGCCCCGGAGCACTCCCCGCGTTCATCTCAACCCCCGTCGAATACTTGCATCAGAACAGGGGAGGGAGGCAGCCTTGGCCACACTCACAAACCGGATCCGGGAATACCGGGCACACTGGAAATACACGCAGGAACAGCTGGCAAACCTGGTGGGGGTGCGGCGGGAGACCATCCTGCATATCGAACACAACCGGTTCGCCCCGTCCCTCACCCTTGCCTTCAAGATTGCCCGCGCCTTCAATGCCGGCGTGGAGGACATCTTCATCTGGGGGCAAGACTGACCACCAGGTGTCAAGCGACTCATCCAGTGCGGCAAAGCGGACAGGTGCAGAATCTTCCCGGGGTACCGGTTACCCAATCAGTCGCTGTCTATTCACCGGAACTTCGAGGGGGAATCCGGCACCGCCTGGCGAACTCCTCACGCAGGTAATGTAGTTAAGGCTGAGAAAGGTGGAATATCATGCCCGATGATCCCGTGACCCGCTTCGGGGTTACCATGGAAAAAAGCCTGCTGGAGGACATCGACCGCCTGGTCGAAGACAGGGGGTACGCATCCCGCTCTGACCTCATCCGCCGCCTGGCCCGTCGTGCGGTCACAGAGCGCAAGTTTGAAGATGAAGAGCAGGTAGTGGTGGGGACTCTCACGCTCCTGTACGAACACAGCCGGGTGAATCTGGGTCACGAGCTCACCAGGATCCAGCATGATTACGCAAATGCAGTGGCCTCAAGCCTTCACGTACACCTGAGCTCGGACGACTGCCTGGAGGTGCTGGTGCTGTCAGCCTCCTCCCGCGACGTCCGTGAGCTGGCAGAACAGCTTCGCTGCCTCCGGGGAGTCAAGTTCTCCGAACTTTCGGTAGCAGCCTCTTCCTGACCTGGCTGGGTAGCACAAACTCGGCATAATGTGCTACCATAGCGCAAAGACTTCCAGACGGGAAGAGGGGAACAGACATGAACTACTCACAGAAGATTACCATGAGCGCGTTGTTCATTGCCCTGGGCATTCTTTTCCCCATGGCATTTCACATGACCGGGGGACCGGGAGCCGGAAGCCTGTTTCTGCCCATGCACATCCCGGTGTTTCTGGCGGGATTTCTGGCTGGGCCCACGGTAGGGATCACCGTCGGACTGCTGACTCCGCTCCTCAGCAGCTTCATGACAGGCATGCCGCCCCTGGTGCCGACTGCAATTATGATGGCGGTGGAGCTGCCCGTTTTTGGACTTGTCGCGGGCCTTTTGTACCGTAAGTACGAGCAGTCTACATTGGTGTCGCTGGTGAGCGCCATGCTCGCAGGCCGCATCGTTTACGGTCTCCTCGGAGCGCTGGCCCTTCCCCTTTTGGGCGTTGAGGGCGTACCGGTCTGGGCGCCGGTGACCACCGGAGTCGTGAGCAGCTGGCCGGGCATCCTCATCCAGTTAGTGCTCATTCCGCCGATCGTACGCGCGGCCGGGCACCTGCCGGTCTTTGCATCGGACAGGCCGGGGAGGT
>PWGR01000007.1 GCA_003554565.1 Clostridia bacterium | reverse complement strand
CCTGCTGTCCATGCAGCTGGTCAGCTGGTACGTGGAGCGTTCACTGGAGCAGTACTACGTGGGCAATCACACCAGGAATGTGGAGCGCCAGGCCCATCTCATGGTCAGTTTCCTGGAGAGATACCTGGACGAAGAGGTCCAGATGGAGTACATTGCCAGCTACCTGCGGGACTACGGGCGCGAGACGGGGATGGATCTTCTCCTTCTGGATGACAGCGCCCAGGTCATTGCTGCCAGCACGGGGATGGAGAACCTGGTCGATCGCCGAATTGTCCTTCCGGAGATCGACAGGGCGATTTCTGAAGGCAGCGCGTCGCGGGAGATCAGGGAGCGAGAGGGGCGCCAGGATCCGGTGCTGTCGCTGGCCATGCCGGTGAGCGGGGGTGGGGACGGACCAGTTATCGGGGCCCTGCACATTAACGCCTCCCTCAGTGGTGTCTATCAAACCCTGCATGATATCCGCTCCATACTGCTGGGAGCAACTGCTTTGACCCTGGCAGTGACGGGAGTCCTGGCGTTTGTCCTGGCCGGTACGATCACCGGGCCGGTGGGGCAGATAACCGAGCGGGCAAGACAAATCGCCGCCGGTCACTTCGATGAGCGGATAGAGGTACTGTCCGGGGATGAAATCGGCGAGCTGGCCACTATGTTCAACTACATGGCCAAGCGCCTGCGCCAGACGCTTGCTGATGTATCAGAGGAAAAACGACGGCTCGAAGTGGTTCTGGCGAACATGGCCGACGGCGTAGTAGCAATGGATCCTCAAGGGCGGATTATGCTGGTCAATCCCCGGGCGGCGGAGATTCTCAATCGTCATACGGAAGGTCTCCTTGGCAGGCGCCTGGAGGACGTTCTCAGTGACGTCCCACTCGAGTCGCCAATCCGGGAGACTCTGTACTCAGCAGAGGACATCACGCTGAGGTTCGAAGTGGAAGAGACTCAACGAATCATTCGCGCTCACCTGGCCGCGATTATCACTGGGGAAACTGGGGGTGGCCCCCGGGGAATGGTTATGGTGCTGCAGGACATTACCGAACAGGAGAGGGCTGAGCAGCGCAGAAAGGAATTTGTTGCGGACGTGAGCCACGAGCTCAAAACCCCGCTTACGACAATAAAGAGCTACATGGAGACGCTCATGAGTGGGGCGCGTGAGGATGAGGAGGTCAGTGAGTCCTTCATGCGCGTAGTTGTCGATGAGACGGACAGGATGACGCGGATGGTCAAGGATTTGCTCGATCTCTCTCTCATCGACTCGGGCGAGATGCAGTGGGAGGAGGATCGGTTCAACCTCCCCCAGCTCATCGATGAGTCCTGCGGGAAGCTGGCGCCGCGTGCGGAGGACAAGAACATATCACTCGGCTATCGAGGGTCTGAGGCACTGCCACCTCTCCGCGGGGACCCGGATCGTATTGAGCAGGTATTGGTGAACCTCATAAGCAACGCCGTGGAGTATACCCCCCCGGGGGGGCAGGTCCGGGTCAGCTGGCGCAGGGACGGGGATTTCGCCCGTGTTACCGTATCGGATACCGGTATGGGAATCCCGGAGGAGGATGTCGCGCGGATATTTGAGCGCTTCTACCGGGTCGACAAGGCCCGTGCCCGTGCCGGTGGCGGGGGTACGGGTCTCGGTCTTGCGATAGCGCGCGAGATCGTGGAATCGCACGGTGGTGAGATCTGGGCGGAAAGTGAAGAGGGGGCGGGGACGACCATGGAGTTTTCCCTGCCCATAGCCGAGCAGGAGGAGGGAGCGATGGTCAGTGCGGCCGACACCGATGGGTAAGCTCCGCGAGATCTTCAAGACTCTGCTGCTCATAGCACTGGTAATCTCGTCGATTTTTCTGAGCTATGAGCTCTGGTGGCGTCCGAGCCCGGCATCGTCTCTTCCGCCCGCACTCATGGGAGATGAGGAGGGTGAGGTGCGGGAAGCGATCCCAGAACAGATTTTTGCCCCCTCTGCTTTCATTTATCACGACGGTGAAGAGTCACACAGCTTCATCCCGGAGGGGGAGGACAGGGATGTTGCCGTTGATCTTTATCGTCGCGTCATGACCACCCTGCGGCCGGAGAATCTGGAACGCGTAAGCGACGATGGTATCAAGCGCCAGCTGACACGCCGTCAGTTCGATCATGTGGGGGTAACCATATTTCTTCCCGGGCCTGTGCCGATGGATCTGTGGCTCAAGATACTCGGGGCATCCGGCGAGTTCCCATCGGTCAAGGTTGACCGATTCTTCTTTTACGTCAGTGAGGACTCCATGATGCTCAAGCTGTACATCCACACAGATGGGGGATGGTACCGTACGCACTGGAGCGTAGTGGATGATCTGCATGACGATGATCAGTTCCCACCGCCCGGGCCGGAAATGGTCGAGGATGAGGCGTCGATCATAGCCCGCTGGGCCGCACACATTATCGAGGGTCCCGGAGTGGTCGGTGAATCCATGGTGGTCATCGAGGGCTGGCGGGAGCTCAGCCTTTCGCCTCTTTTGAGCATACCTGAAGTAGATATGCAGGTAGAGGCATACACGGCGCGCCCGAAGCTGCAGGAGAAAAACGAGCGAGTGATGTCTTTCTTCTCGGATTTTACCCGGGTCCGCGAAAGAAGTGAGCCGGATGGATCCACCATCTACACCGATCGGTACCGGAGTCTGCAGGTGACTCCTGAAGGCAGATTTGTGTATACCCTCATCAATCCGGTGGATGGCGAGGATGGAGGGCTGGAGATAGATGAACATACCATGCTGCGTGAGGCATGGAGTTTTCTGCGTCGGGTCATGGGGGGGCATGTCCAAGGGCTGCGGCTCATGCGGGTGGAATCCCACATTCGCCGCGGCACACTTGATCTCGACGAGGGTGTGCCGACGACCGACAGCTACACATTTCATTTCTCGCAGCAGTTTGCGGGGCTGCCGCTCGTCGCCGATGAGGGTCCCATCTCGATTCAGGTGGACCAGCATGGGGTGCGGCGGGCCGTTCTGTCCCCGTTAGAGAAGATATCCGAACTGCAGCGTGCCCCCGCTGAGACGCCAATCAGTGCGATTGAAGAGTGTTATCAGTCGGTGCAGGAGAAGGTGGAGGAACGGGACGCGGTCATCAAGCGCATCCACGCCGCTTACTACCCCGGTGAGATGAGTGACGGCGACCAGATTGTGCGACCTGCCTGGTTTGTTGATCTGGGGGATCTGGGATGGTTTTTGGTGGATGCAATGAGCGGTAGTATTTGGCGTAAGCCGTAATGATTGGCGAGATGGTGATCGGTATTGGATTGGGCCAGAGCAAAGAATATACTGATAATATGCTTTTTGGCGGGCAATGTAATACTGAGCTTCCAGCTGTGGATGGAGCATCGGCACACCGCCGCTCTCGATGACATCCTGCCGCGGATCGAGAGAGAGGTAGACGGTCTGCAGGAGCAGCTGCAGGAAAAGGGACTTCGTCTGGAGACTGGGCTGCCGACAGAAACTCCGCGGCTGTACCCGCTGCGACTTGCGCGCCACGATCCGGATGTGGAGCAGCTCCGGGATGCTTTTTTCCCGGAGCGGGAGGCCGAGTCGGTGATAGTTGGCGGTCGTCTCAGTGGGTATCAGTCGGATGAGGCTGTACTTGTTGTCGGTGGGAGCGGGACCATTCGCTTCAGGCAGAGCATTGCTGATGCCGGTGAGGATCTGGAGGCTCGGGACGCCGTCAATCTGGCGGAGTCACTGTTGACCGATGAGCGAGTGGGGCCCGCGGGAGTCAAATATGACTACTGGCAGGAGACGCGCCCCGGTCATTATCTGGTCTATTTCTACCAGCAGTATCGTGATCTTCCCGTCTACGGGGGCGGGGTCATGGTCAAGATTGAGGGGGATCAGATCAGGGAGTACCAGTGCCTCTGGTACGAGGTCCTGGGGCCGACACTGCAGGCCAGAACGGTGATTTCGGCTTCCAGGGCTGTTTCCTCCAACCTGCCGCGCATCGCAGCTGTGGCCGACGAACAAGAGGGTGCGGCGATAACTGAGGTCAGCCTGGGATACTATGCTGGCGTGAGCCCGGAGGACGAGGAGGTCGCCCATCCGGTTTGGAGGATTCGCCTGGATGATGGCGAGTTATTGTTCATAAATGCCTTTACCGGGGCCATGGAGTGGCCGCAGTGACACTATTTTGCTGTGCTTCCGGAAATTTTGCCGCCCCTTGAGAAGGGAATCCCGGTGCCAGCAGGGAAAATGTAGACCGATGGAGACAATCATGGATCTAGGGAGAGACGACAAATTGGCCGAACTGATCATCAGCGGTGATAAGCCCTTATGTGGTGAAGTTACCATAGGAGGACGAAAAAACTCAGCGGTGGCTGTGATTCCCGCCACGCTACTTGCGGCGGGGACGAACACCCTGAGCAATCTGCCAGCCATCAGCGACATTTGCACATACAATGACATACTCCGCCATCTTGGAGCCGTGACGCAGGAGCCCAGCAATGGGGTTATGCGAATTGACACCTCCAAGGCAACGCCCGAGAAGAGCCCGCCACTGGAGATGGTCAAGGCTATCCGTGCATCATATTACCTCCTGGGTGCGCTCCTCGGCCGGTTTGGCTATGCGCGTGTCGGCTTTCCGGGAGGGTGCAACATCGGGCAGCGCCCGATAGATCAGCACCTCAAGGGTTTTAAGACTCTCGGAGCAAAAGTGCACACCGACCATGGTGAGGTGGTGGTCGAGGCGAGTGGTTCCCGACTGCAGGGGGCACACATATACCTCGATGTGGCCAGTGTCGGAGCCACCATCAATATTATGCTGGCCGCAGTGCTGGCCGAAGGAACCACGGTCATTGAAAATGTGGCCAGGGAGCCGCACATCGTCGATGTGGCCAGCTGTCTCAATTCAATGGGAGCGAAAGTGGTGGGTGCTGGTACTGATACCATCAAGATTCACGGCGTGCAGGAGATGCAGCCCACCAGTCACGCCATTATTCCCGACGAAATCGAGGCAGCCACCTACGCTATAGCTGGTGCAGCCACGCGCGGGGATGTAACGCTGATAAACGTGGTTCCAAAGCACCTCGATGCAGTGACAGCGAAATTGGGCGAGGCGGGAATTCGAGTTGAGGAAAATGGGGATTGGGTCAGAATTGCTGCGGCCAAACGCCCGCGTGCGGTCAGTTTGAAAACCCTTCCCTATCCCGGATTCCCGACGGATGCCATGCCCCCCATGATGGTGCTGTTGAGTCTCGCGGAGGGCACCAGCATGGTCAGCGAGGGGGTCTTCGAGAACCGCTTCGATCACGTCGAGGAGCTGCAGAGAATGGGCACGAATGTACGGGTCGAGGGCCGCACTGCCGTGATCGAGGGAGTGAAGCGCCTGCACGGAACCTCCGTCAAGGCCACCAACCTGCGCGCCGGCGCAGCTCTGGTGATTGCCGGCCTGCGTGCCGAGGGCGAAACGGTGGTGTCATGTATTGAGCACGTCGACCGGGGCTATGAGCATTTTGACAAAAAGATCAAGGCTCTCGGGGCAGACATCACTCGGGTGCAGGACGGAGGGGACGAGGAGGACTCCTCGGATGGCCCGGCGGACGACGGTGACTCCGGGCAGGTGGTGAGCTTTAGTCAGAGCTAAATATATGCTCGAAATTGGCCTCCTTAATAGCTTCTTAATCAGCGCCAGATAAGATATATAGTACCGGTATGATTTAACCGTCCTCGCAAATTCTGGGGGTTAGGGAGGCATAAGCTATGGATCCACGCAGGAGTCCTCAATTTGCGGACCGCCCCTCCTATTTCCTGGTGGCGCTTTTTGGCGCGGTCCTGGGAATTATGGTCGCATTGGCCGCGGCGCCCTACATTTTCTCCGATGTTCTCGCTCTTCCGCCGTTGGACCCACCGGCGCCGGAGGCAGAGGATGGAGGCGATGACGAGCCGGACACATCCTTGGAGACCGAACCCGAGCTCTCTGTCGTAGATCTGGAGGAGTCGGTGAAGAAGGTGGTCCGGCAGGTCGGGCCCTCGGTGGTCAGTGTCATAAACCAGCGGGAGATCAGTGATATGTGGGGTCGGCATCTGGAGCAGGACAGTCAAGGCAGCGGAGTGATGATCGACGAACAGGGCCACGTCGTGACCAATTACCATGTGGTTGAAGGCGCGCGCGATGTCATTGTCGAGGACCACGAGGGGCGCGAGTATCAGGTGGAGATTGTCGGGGAGGACCCGGCCACAGATCTCGCCGTACTTCGCATAGATACAGACACCATTCCTGCTGCGTCCTTCGGCGATTCTGATGCTGTCGAGATCGGCCAGTTGGCCATCGCAATAGGGAATCCCCTCGGCCGTGAGTTTGCCCGCTCGGTTACGATGGGCATAGTCTCGGGGATTCGTTCCACAATGTATGGTCAGGCGGCACACCAGCGGGTTTTCGAACTGATTCAAACTGATGCCAGCATCAACCCCGGCAACTCTGGTGGTGCCCTTCTCGATTCACACGGGCGAATCATCGGGATCAACACCCTCAAGTTCGCCAGTCCGGAAGTGGAGGGGATGGGTTTTGCCATTCCCGCAAACACCGTCGAACGCATAGTGGATCAAATCATAGAGCATGGTCGGGTGCAGAGAGCCTGGATGGGTATGACCGGGCTCTCCGTTCAGGATGCTGTCCGCCAGGGAGTAAATATACCGGGTGATGTAGAGGAAGGCGTTTATGTGGACACAGTACTGGAGGGAAGCCCCGCCTGGGATGGTGGCCTCCGATCCGGTGATGTTATCGTAGAGGCCGATGAAAAGCCCATGGCAGATATGGTTGCCTTTTTGGTCCTGCTTGAGGATACCAGGCCGGGTCACACCATGCCCATGGAAGTGATCCGGGACGGGGAGCAGAGATCGATCGAGATTACACTCGGGACCATGCCCGAATGATGCGGCACACTATTGTCAAGGTGGGAGAGATGCGATCCGGGCCGTTGCGGGAGGTGTGTTCGCAGTATTGCAAGCGGCTTCGCCCATATGTAAGGGTTGAGTTTGTAAGTACAGCAGCTGAGCGTATCCCGCCGGATCCATCGGCAGCGG